>NZ_JBFUKA010000024.1:0-47060 GCF_056401085.1 Nocardioides sp. P4_G4 | reverse complement strand
GGCCAGCATGGTGCCGTCCGGGCTGAGTCGGACCGGTCCGGTCAGCGGGGCCTCGGGAAGCGCGAGGGCGTGGTAGTGGCCGTCCACCGCAGTCACCACGACCACGTCGGAGCTCCTTGCGACGAAGGCCACCGAAGCCCTCCCAACGGCGAGGTCGTCGGTCGTGCTCAGATCGCCCGGGTCCTCGATCCGGCTTGGGATCGCCCCCTCGCCGACCCCCGAGGACGGCATACGCGTGTAGTGCGCCGGTAGCGACCACAGCGTTGCCACGCCGCCGAGCGAGACCAGGACAGCGAGCGCGGCGGCGGCCAGCACCCGGACGCGTCGTGCCGACTGCGCGCGCTGCCAGAGGTCGTCGGGCACCGGCAGCGCCTCGGCTGAGTCGGCGAGGCGCTGCAGCGTCGTGCGAAGCTCGTCGGTCATGCGTCTGCTCCGATCAGCTCGGCGAGCTCAGGCGCGAGTGCGCGCAAGCGGGCCAGAGCCTGGCGAGTCGTGGACTTCACGGTGCTGGTCGAGAGCTGGAGCGCACGTGCAGTCTCAACTTCGGTGAGGTCCTCGTAGAAGCGCAGCACCAGGACGGTGCGCTGCTTGGGCGTAAGCCGGGCGAGTGCTTGGTCGAGGCTGAGCCGCAGGTCGGTGTCGGCGGTGATCGTCGCGTTGTCGTAGGACTCCAGCGAGGTCTCGGCGATCCGGCGCCGCCGCCACCACGAAATGTTCTGGTGGTACATCACTCGGCGGACGTACGCCTCCGGCGAGGTGTGGATGCGACGCCAGTGCCGCGCCGCCTGCAGCAGCGCCGCCTGCAGGAGGTCCTGAGCGAGGTGGTGGTCGCCGGTCAGCAGGCAGGCCGTGCGTGACAGCGCGCCGCTGCGCGCAGCCACGAACTCCGCGAACCCCACTTCGTCGTCAGTGACCACTCCGACCCCCTCTCACGACGTATGACGCAGGCCCTCGCCGCGACGGGTGGCAATGATCCTAGAAAGTCTTGTCTGGTGTGTGCCCATTGGTGACGCCGTTTACCGGTCTCATTCGTGGAGGACGACACCACGACGCCGACGGGCTGGGATCGGAGCGAGGATCCCGCACTCGACTGTCCCGCTCTCGGTGCCATTGCACGCGCTGTCGCTGTCTTGAGCGCCCTGTGTGTTGTCACGTACTTCTTCAGAGTCGCGGGGTACTTCGGGGCAGCGGTGGCAATTCCTATGGGCGGCCTCTCGCGCGGCGTCCCCCGGAGCCGTGCGCTTGGGACTAGCGCGATGTCCGCGAGGACCACACATCGGCAGATCCGCGCATCTGTTCTCGGCGGCGCGAAACGCCGGATGCACGCCTGGATGGTCAAACCCTGCCGGGTTCCGGGTGACTCAGCCGCCGAACCGCCACAGTTGCAGGTCGCCGTACAGGGCACTGCCACCCGGTGGGATGTGCCCGACGTACCAACCGAACTTCCCCGGGACGTTGTACTTGGCTGGGATGGTCGCCGTGCCAGCGTGCGTCGGATCCGTCCAGCTCGGCTCCGGTTCCCGAGCCGGCACCCAGATCTTGAACGTCAGGGCCGATCCGACAACTCGGGCGCAGACCCGCCACGGCAATGGCAGGTACTCGCCGTACGGCGAGACGACGGCACCCACGTCCTTGTTCGCGATACCGGTGAACACCTCGGGCGAGGCAGTGTCCCAACCGACGACCCACAACGTCCAGTACGCCTGGGCCCACACGTTCTTGTCGACAGTCAGCGCCAACACCCGGCTCCCAAGCCCTGTAACGAAACGAAGTGCAAGGCCCTCCTGGATGGACTGGGTGGACTCGTACTGCCAGCTGGCGCAGACCTGGCCGTCGCGAAACGACGGCTGGCCGGTCGGCCAGAACACCTCGCGCAGGTTGGCCCCGGTGTTGGTCGCGGGCGCCGACATGTTGATCACGCCGTTAGAGATCGCGACCTTGAAGCGGTCGGACCCGTCGGTGGTGAGGACCCGCGTCGTGAGTCTGCTTCCGATCGGCATTTGCTGACTCGTTGGGGCCTGCGCCCCCACGGGGCTCAGCGCGGCGGCGGTCAGTAGCGCCACGACGGCGAGGCCGACCCGCGCCATCCGGTGTGTTCGCATGGCTTCTCCTGTCCGCTGCTGCTGACGAGAGACAACACCGTCCTTCAGTGCGCCAACACGGAGCATCCTTGTCTGCGTGCGGCGTCACATCCAGAGGCGAAGGTCCTCCAGCAACCGCGAGTGGCGCCTCGTTGTCAGAACCCGTTCAATCGGGACAACCGGATCCCAGTGACGGCCTGCCGTCATGGCTCGGTGCACGTCAACAACGGGCTTGGGCAACTGCAACGTCCTCAAATCGGTAGATCCGGTAGCTCGAATACGCGTCGACAGGCGGCGGCGTGACGCGGACCCCTGCTGAATACAAAGAGCAGTTCACCACCGGTCAAGAGCATCTAGCCTGCGACCATGCTGGCACTTGTCGTCGCGTTTCTATTGCTGTACCTCGTTGTGCGCTTGGCCGCCCGGCATGGCCACATGGATGCCGAGCAGAGTCGCCTTGAGCGCGAGCGCTACGGGGCATTCGAGCAGATGATTGCGTCCGGGAACCTGGACGCACCAGCCTCGAAGGAGCCCGATGCCCCTTGAACCTTGGTCACTCGTCGTCGTGAGCCCACCATCCAAGCTAGGGCAAGCCGAGTACAGGCACTGAGGTTCTTCATGTGCCAGCAGCCTGCGCCTACCGGCGGCGTTGGGCACAGGATCCGCGCGTCCGGTTCGCGGCGGAAAGACGCAGATAGCCGCGCCTCCGTCGCGGCCGACCTGGACGTTTGGGCTGTGGCGTCAGCGGTCGATCGTGGCCATGTTGGTCTCGTCGTGTCGTTCGCCCGCCGCGGGTTCGAGGGAGTCGAGCCGCTGCAGCTGGTCGGCGGTCAGCTCGATGTCCGCAGCCGCAGTGTTCTCCTCGACGCGTGCGATGCGGCGCGTGCCCGGGATGGGAGCGATGTCGTCACCACGCGTGAGGAGCCAGGCCAGCGCCGTCTGCGCCGGGGTGGCACCGATCTCGGCGCCGATCGCGGTGACCTCGTCGACGAGGGCGAGGTTGCGCTGGAAGTTGTCGCCGGTGAAGCGGGGGTTGGTCTTGCGCCAGTCGTCATCACTGAAGTCGTCGACGGTGCGGATCTGTCCGGTGAGCAGGCCGTGCCCGAGAGGCGAGTAGGGCACGAAGCCGATGCCGAGCTCACGCAGGAGGGGCAGGATCTTGTCCTCCACGTCACGGGTCCACAGGGAGTACTCGGTCTGGAGCGCGGCGACCGGTTGAACGGCGTGGGCGCGGCGGATCGTGTCCGGCGCAGCCTCGGAGAGTCCGAAGTGCCGGACCTTGCCCTCGGCGATGAGGTCGGCGACGGCTCYGGCCGTCTCCTCGATCGGCGTGCCGGGGTCGACACGGTGCTGGTAGTACAGGTCGATGTAGTCGGTGCCGAGGCGTCGAAGGGAGCCCTCGACGGCTGCCCGGACGCTGGCGGGCCTGCTGTCGGTGCCGAGCTCGTGGGTGTCACCGTGGTGGCGCACGAGACCGAACTTGGTCGCGATCCTCACCTCGTCCCGTCGGCCCTTGACCGCACGCCCGACGACCTCTTCGCTGTGGAACGGCCCGTAGACCTCGGCGGTGTCGATGTGGGTGATGCCGAGCTCGAGGGCTCGGTGGATGGCGCGGACGGACTCGGAGTCGTCGAGCGGTCCGCCGGTCGTGTACGTCCCGGCCATGGTCATGGCGCCGAGGCCGATGCGGGAGACCGTGAGGTCACCGAGATGCGCGTTCTTCATCAGACTTCCTTCGTGGATCAGGCGGTGGGCAGCGGTCGTGATGGGCCGCCATCAACCACACAACCAGCGCCTGACCGCGGCCGGGAGTCCCTGCCATGAGGGTCACCAGCAGTGACCCCCACATCGGTCATCGCCTTCGTACAGTGGCCACATGACCGCACCCGGACCGAGCCCCCGCGACGCCGCGCGCGCCGAGATCCGGGAGTTCCTCAGCACCCGCCGGGCCCGGATCACCCCGGAACAGGCGGGCCTCCCGTCATTCGGAGGCGACCGCCGCCAGGTCCCGGGGCTCCGCCGGGAGGAGACCGCGCTCCTGATCGGGGTGTCCCCGCAGTACTACGTCCGCCTGGAGCGAGGCGACGCAACGGGCGTGTCGGAAGGCGTGATCGACGGCATCGCACATGCACTGCGCCTCGACGACGCCGAGCGCGCACACCTGCTCGACCTGTTCCGCACCGCAGGCGCGCCGACCCGTGCCGCGAGACGGCCCCGGCCGAAAGCCCACCGGATCCGGCCGACGATCCAGCGCCTGCTCGACGGGATGCCGACCGTGCCCGCCGTCGTGCTCAGCGGCCGACTCGACGTGCTCGCCACCAACCAGCTCGGCCGGGCGTTGTTCTACCCCTTCTACGACACCGACGAACCGGTGAACAACGCCCGCCTCGTGTTCCTCGATCCGCGCGCCACGACACTGTTCCGGGAATGGGACGTCGTGGCCAACGACACCGTCGCGCTGCTGCGTGCCGAAGCCGGCCGCAACCCCTACGACCACCAGCTGTCTGCCCTGGTCGGCGAGCTGTCCACCCGCAGCGACGACTTCCGGGTCCGCTGGGCCGCCCACGACGTCCGCATCCACAGCACCGGCGCGAAGAGGCTGCATCACCCAGTCGTCGGTGACCTCGACCTGCCCTTCGAGTCCCTGCCCATTGAGGTCGGTTCCACCACCAGCCTGGTCACCTATCTCGCCGATCCGGGCACCCCGTCCCACGACGCACTCGCGCTGCTCGCCAGCTGGGCCGCAACCGGCAGCGAACCCTCACCAGACCGCCCGACCCACCGCGACGGTGGCGCCACCCGCGACTAGCGCCGGGGCGGCTGCGAACCCACCGCCCCGGCAATCGGGGCCTCCTCGCAACACAACCGGAGAGAGCCGTCAGGCGGCGGTATGAGGCACACCCGGCCGTCGATCCTCGATGCTGAGTCTCGGTAGACCGCGACCCTTGATCTTGGGATCTTGTGCCGCACCTGTGCCAGTGCCCGTCAGGATCGGACTAGGGTCGCGAGGGTGTCCACCACGTCGTCGGCCGCTTTCGCAGCCTCGATCGGAGGGATCGCGGGAGCGTCGCTGGCGGCGCACCGCGGTGTCAGGACCGCCGCGGGCGCCGCGTTGGTCGGGGCCACCGGGCTGGGCGCATCGGAGGCGGTGGCCCGTGCCCGACAGCAGGAGGGCGAGATCCCGCCGCTGTGGCAGCGCATCGCGGTGAGTGCGGCACTCGCCGCACCGCTGGGCTGGATCTCGGAGAAGGTGACTGGCGCAAGTCCCCGAATGGTCGGCGCGGCGACGGGCGCCGCGGTCGGGGTGATGGGGCTGCGACCGCAGAAGGTCGCGATGGGCCCGGTCGTCGGCTTCGGTGTCGGGGAGGTGCTCGCGCGCCGGCACGCGTCGGCTGCGGTGGTCGCCAGCAGCTCGGTGCTCGTCTACCGCAGCCTGTCCGCACTGGTCTTCCGCGACGCCCAGGTCAGCCTGCTCGCCGAACGCGTCCGCGCCGCCGACCTACCGTTCGTGGTGCCTCGACCCGCGCGGACGAGATACGTGGGCACCACCTACGTCCGGGACCTCGCCAAGGAGCTGGGCGGGGACTACGTCGCCGACGCCCCGGATGCCGGGATCGTCGCGTCCCTCGATGCCTTGGCCGGGCCGGAGCTCGACCCCGGTCAGGTCGACCCACTGGTGCGGGAGTTCTACGAGCACACCACCCGGTTCGCCCTCGACATCGTGCCGCAGTGGCGGCTGTGGGTCCGGCCCGGATACCTGCTCTACCGCACCCTCGTGGCACGCCCGCTCGGACAGGCCAGCATCCCGATGAACCAACGAGAGGCCCAACGCGGGATCCACAGTCGGATCGACACCGTCACCGGCGTCGATGGCGTGGTGTCCGTGCGCGGCTGGGTGCGGTCGTTCGCCGATGACGACGAGCCGATCATGCTCGGGATCTACACCACCTACACCCACGGCGACACCGGCTACGTCAGCGTCGGCTTCCCCGTCCCCGAGGGCAGCTTCACCGCCACTCTGCTTCCGCGGGCACGACCCGACCGTGGCCTGTCGCTGACCAGCCGGGCGCACGACGGCCAGGCCGGGCACTACCTGACCTACATCGACACGGCGGCAGATGAGCTGACCGCGCTCGCCATGCACGGCTTCGAGGAGCAGCTCGACGTCCACGTCGACAACGGTGCGCTCCGCGCCGAACACGCGTTCTGGATCTTTGGCTTCCCGTTCCTGACCCTGCACTACCGGATCGCACGCAAGCCCGCCGCCTGATCCGCTCGCCGCTTCAGACGAGGAATGAATCGGAGAGGACGGAACGCGGCGGATAGACGCCGGACCGGAACACCTGGCTGGCACGCTTGCCAGGCAGGTTGGGCGCRTGTCGAGGTCAAGGGATTCCTCACTTCGCACGCGATCTCCGCGTGAGCTTGTCGTCGCGCTCATCCCGGCACGGCCTTAAGGTCTCTGCATGCCTGAAGCGCCGGACCACCCCATCGCCTACACCGCACTTCAGCCGGGTACGTCCGTGCAGACGAGCGACGGGCACCACTTCGCCACCGTCCAAGCCGTTCTGGTCGATGAGAAGGTCTCGGTGTTCGACGGCATCGTCGTCCAGACAGAGGAAGGTGCACGGTTCGTGGACGCGGATCAGGTCGCCTCGATCTACACCACCCATGTCCGCACGACCCTGTCCAGGGAACAGGCGACGAACCTTGCGCTGCCCGAGGCATCGACTCTGATCGACGTCAAGCCGCCAAGGTCGATGGCCGCCCGGTTGGGCCGCATGTTCGGTCGAAGGAAGCCATAGCGCTGCGCGTACGCGAATCGAGAGTCCCTCGCACAAGGCGGCTCGGGGACTCGTCGACGCCGACAGGCGGCGGTATGACGCGCGTGAGCGCACGCCGTCTGGGGCGTGACGAGGGCGCGTTGCCCTCATCGCTCGTGCGGGATACCTGTCTGGTCTGCCTGCTATGCGTTTGAGTCGTCGTCGGGTCGCAGAGTCGTCCCTGCCTCGACTATTCGCAGCCGCAGCGCGGCCTTGTCCCTCTCTGGGAGCCAACAGGCCTCAACGCCATCGAGAGCGATCTGCACCATGTCGCCCCAGGTGAACTCAAACGCGCGCGCTACGGCTGCGTACTCTTGGCCGAGGTTCAGATCACTGAGGGCGGGGTCGTCGGTGTTGACCGTCGCGAGCAGGCCGGCGTCGCGCATGCGGGGGTAGACATGGTCTTCCAGGCGGTCGAAGCAGCGCGCGATGACGACGTTGGATGTTGGACAGACGGTGATCGGGATCTGCTTGTCGGCCATACGGGCGGTGAGGTCCACATCATCGAGGACGGGGACGCCGTGGTCGATGCGCTGCAGGCCCAGGACATCTAGACACGCGGCGATGTCGGAGGCCGCGGAGTTCTCACCCTGGTGCCCGGTGAGACGGAAGCCGGCGGACCGGGCGAGATCATAGCCAGGAAGGAACGTGGTGGAGTCGATGCCGAGCTCGGTGGAGTCCATTCCGACCCCGATGACCCGCTCGGCCGCCGGGGTACCGGATTTCCGGAGCCCGGCGAGTTCCTTGACGAGGTCGCGGCCGGCCGCGGGCCCGAAGGCCCGGTCCATGTCACCAATGAGCAGGCAGGTACTTCCGGTCTCCTCCTCGGCGGCCGCGATACCTTCGTCGAGTCCGGCCACGATGTCGCCGAGCTCTTGCCCCGCCACGAGGTGGCGAGTGGGCGTGAAGAAGCACTCCTGGTGAACCACTCCGTGAGCAGCGCTGTCGAGAACGGCTTCGTAGGCCAGACGTGTCCAGTCCGCACGCGTGCAAAGCGTGGACTGCACCAGCCAGAACACGTCCAGAAACCCATCGAGCGAGTCGAACCGGTACAGCTCGGTCGGGTCCTCGGTGGGCAGCGGGATCCCGTTGACCCGCGCGAGCTCCACCACCGTGGAGGGCCGCATGGCGCCCTCGATGTGGCAGTGCAGCTCCACCTTGGGCAACTCGTCCAGGGCCGCAGCCAAACCCGACATGATTCCAGAATGGCACGACTGTTGCGGCCGCGGTCTCCGCTGCACGCTCCGTGCATCGGAGATGACGGCCTAGCCGAGTGCCTCGTCGCGGACGGGCTCGTCCGGGGGTAGCCAAGCAGGAGCATGGTCGGAGAGCTCGAGCCAACCGCGGTCGCCCGAGACCCGCAGCGCGACGCGGAGGAAGTCGAGGGTCGCGTCCGTCGTGTCGTCGTCTCGCCACGCGAGCGACCACGGGTAGTACGGCTGGCATTCTCGAGGCCGGCGAAACGGAAGTCCTGCTTCTGCGTAGCGTTCCCCGTAGCTGAGGAACTCGAGGTGGCCGACCTGCGGGTCTGCTCGTCTGACATGGGCCAGACAATGGCTGAACGCCCCGGGGGTGCCGAGCCACGTCATGGTCATGCCGAGGTCGTGCTCGAGCGCAGTGAGGTACGCGCCATAGGCGTTGTAGCTTCCGGACTCGACCGGGTCGCCGAACACCACGAGCGGTTGGTCGACCAGGGACGAAGTGCTCGCGTCTCCGTCATCGAGGCCCCCGACGATGACCATGGGCTCCATGCGCAGCAGGCGGTGATCCCAACCCCGCGGTTGAACGGCGACCATCCGCGGGGTGACCCTGAGGATGGCGACGTCGAGCCGGTTCTCCAGGAGTGCGCTCAGTTGAGCGTTGCTGTCCATGGCGTGTTCCAGCAGCGGCACTCCCGGGAACGCGCGGGCGAAGGCGTCGCACACGTCACGGCTGGTCGCGAGCTCATGGATGTGGGCCACGCGGATGCTGTCGGACCGCACCGGCCTCTGGAGCCGATCCGCGATCGCCAGCAGCTCTCTCGCGTCCTCGTAGAACCGCTCTCCCCGGGCCGTGATGGCGACGTGTCGGCTGTCGCGCACCAGCAATGGCTCCCCGACCTGGTCTTCTAGCTTCCGGATCTGCTTGGACAGCGCAGGCTGGCTGAGGTACAGCCGGGCGGCTGCGCGGCCGAAGTGCAGCTCCTCGGCGACCGCGACGAAGTAGCGCACCAGACGCRAGTCGAGATCCATGCCACCACTCCTGCTCGTCCCCGAGCACTGTGGTGCCCCAGCCCGCCGTCCCACGGTAGCGGAAGAGCGCGCCCGAGGACGTCCTGGTTATCGATCCGGCCACACCAGGTATTGGACCGCCGGCACGACGCAGGTGTTGTCTCGAGGTGCACGCGGAAACCGAGCGCAGCACCCATGGAAAGAGGCCCGCGCCATGCCATCGACGTCGACACCCGTCGTGTTCATCCACGGTCTGTGGCTGCACGCCACGAGCTGGGGTCCCTGGATGGACCTGTTCCGGGAGGCCGGCTACGAGCCGATGGCTCCCGGCTGGCCGAACGAGCCACGCACCGTCGCGGCAGCGCGAGCGCAGCCGGACCTGGTGGCAGACATCGGCATCGACGAGGCCGCCGAGCACTTCACCTCGATCATCGAGCAGCTGAATGCCCCTCCGGTGCTCGTCGGGCACTCCTTCGGCGGCCTCCTCGCCGAGAAGCTGCTCGGCGAGGGGGTGGGGGCCGCCGCGGTCGCCATCGATCCAGCTCAGATCAAGGGGGTCCTGCCGCTGCCGCTTGCCCAGCTCAGGGCCGGCCTGCCCGCCCTGGGCAACCCCGCCAATCGTCACCGTGCAGTCTCGCTGACGAAGAAGGAGTTCCGGTTCGGCTTCGGCAACGCCGTGAGCGAAGAGGAGTCCGACGAGCTCTACGAGTCCTGGACGATCCCGTCACCGGCCAAGCCGCTGTTCCAGGCCGCGGCGGCCAACTTCACCCTGCACTCACCGGCTGCGGTAAAGACGGGCAACCAGGACCGAGGTCCCCTGCTCCTGATCTCGGGACTCGAGGACCACACCGTCCCGGACGTCGTCACCCGGTCGACTCTCAAGCAGTACCGCAAGTCCGCCGCGGTGACCGAGCTGAAGCAGTTCGAAGGTCGCGGCCACTCACTCACCGTCGACCATGGCTGGCGCGAGGTGGCCGACGCCGTCCTCGGGTGGCTGAAGGAACAGGGGCTCTGAGGTCATGGACCTCGGGCTCAACGGGTCCGTGGCAGTCGTCACGGGAGCGAGCAAGGGCATCGGGCTCGCGATCGCCCAGACACTGGTGGCTGAGGGCGGGCACGTCGTGGCCGGGGCCCGCCAGCGTTCCGCCGAGCTGGACGCGCTCGTGGACAGCGGCCACGCAGACTTCGTGTACGTCGACCTCGCCCTCCCCGACGGTCCGTCAGGCCTGGTCTCGGCCGCGCTGTCGGCGCACGGCCGGATCGACGTCCTCGTCAACAACGTGGGCGCCGCGACCACCAGGACCGGCGGGTTCCTCTCTGTCACCGACGACCAGTGGCTGTTCTCGCTCACGATGAACCTGATGGCCGCCGTACGCACCACCCGAGCGGCGCTGGTCCCGATGATCGACACGGGCAAGGGCTCGATAGTCACCACCAGCTCGGTCAACGCCTTCCTTCCCGACCCGGCCGTGATCGACTACGGCGCGGCCAAGGCGGCTCTGTCCAACTTCTGCAAAGCCCTCTCCAAGGAGTTCGGCCCACGCGGCATCCGCGTCAACACGATCAGCCCCGGACCGGTCGCAACGGATCTGTGGCTCGGCGCCGACGGCGTCGCCGCGACCGTCGCGCGGGCCACCGGGACGGATGCCGCCGCGGTCGCGGCCGGCGCCGCGGCGGCAAGCGTCACCGGCAGGTTCACCCAGCCCGCAGAAGTGGGCCACCTGGTGGCGTTCCTGGCCAGCGACGCCGCCGCCAACATCACCGGCGCCGACTTCACCATCGACGGCGGACTCATCACCACCCTCTGAGACCGACACGCCTAGGAGTGCAGACCATGTCCCACGCATCCACGACCAGGCCACCGCGGCGCCGTTCGCGCAGCTGGACGCTCGCGCTGGCCCTCGCCGCACTGTTCGTCGGCCTTCTCGCCACATCCGCCACATCCGCCACATCCGCCACAGCACCAGCCTCCTCGGCCGGCCCCGACGCCCGACCCACGGTCGTGCTCGTCCACGGGGCGTTCTCGGCGCCCTCCGCATGGGACCGGGTGGTCGCCGGCCTGCAGAAGGACGGCTACGACACCGTCACACCCACCCTCGGCCTGCACGACGTGACCAGCGACGTCGCCATCGTCCGCTCGGCGCTCGACGCGGTCGCTGGCCCCAAGATCCTCGTCGGTCACTCCTACGGCGGCTTCGTGGTGTCGAATGCCTCGGCGGGCCGGTCCGACGTACTCGGCATCGTGTACACCGCCGCCTTCGTCCCCGACCAGGGTGACACCATCACCGACCTCGGCGCCGGTTACGCACCCCCCGCATTCCTCGAGCCGCCCTTCCCGCCTGGACACTTCCTGTTCGACCAGAACGGTCTCGCCGTGATCGATCCCGCACACTTCCGTGCCGACTTCGCGCAGGACCTGAACCCGAAGCTGGCCGGGGCGCTCGCCGCGACCCAGATACCGACCAACCTCGGCATCCTCTTCACACCCTCGGGGCCGACCGGCTGGCACACGATCCCCAGCTGGTACGCCGTGTCCGCCGCCGACCGCATCATCGACCCAGCCTCGCAACGGGCCATGGCAGCGCGCGCCCACTCCACCGTCGTGACGTTCGACGACGCCAGCCACGCGGGCGGGTTCACCCACTACGCCACCCGGTTCGTGAAGCTCATCGAGCAGGCGGCACCAAAGGGTTGATCAACCCAAACTCCGGAAGTGGCTCGGACCCACTCGACTCCATCTGGAGGAAGCGCGGTCGATTGCCGTCGCCTTCTCCCACCAGCCGCAGTCCCAGGTGTTGAGGGCGTTGAGCCGGACCGGCGGAACGGCCGGATCGGACATCGACCGCTGGTCCGGGTGGTGCCTAGACTCGGTGGGAGTTGTGGCCTGAGGAGGCGCCGTGTCGTCCGAGAGCAAAGTCGATCTGCCCGACCTGCCGGAAAGCATCGATGCCGCTGTGCTGAAGATCGCCGGCGTGGTGGTGCTCGGCGCGATCATGTCGATCCTCGACATCACGGTCGTCAACGTCGCACTCCCGACGTTCCAGACGGTCTTCGGAAGTCCAGGCGACCCGATCGCCTATTCCACGGTGGCCTGGTCGGTCACCGCCTATACGCTCGCGCTGGCCACGGTGATCCCGATGACTGGTTGGGCCGCTGACAGGTTCGGCACCAAGCGGCTCTACATGACCGCGATCGCGTTGTTCGTCATGGGCTCGGTGCTGTGCGCCACCGCGTGGAGCATCGGCGCCCTGATCGGCTTCCGCGTGCTGCAGGGCCTCGGCGGCGGCATGCTGATGCCGCTCGGCATGACGATCATGACGCGGGCAGCGGGACCACACCGGATCGGGCGGCTGATGGCCATCCTGGGTGTGCCCATGCTTCTGGGTCCGATCCTCGGGCCGATCATCGGTGGGTATCTGATCCAGGTCGCGAGCTGGCACTGGATCTTCCTGATCAACGCACCGATCGGCGTGGTAGCGATCATCTACGCCTGGATCGTGCTGCCCAAGGACACCCCGGAGCCGTCGGAGTCCTTCGACTTCCTCGGGATGGCGCTGATGTCTCCGGGTCTGGCGCTGTTCCTCTTCGGTGTCTCGTCGATCCCATCCGAAGGTACGGCGACCGCCCCGCGCGTCTGGGTCTCAATGCTCCTCGGCGTCGTCCTGATGGTGGCCTTCGTCGTCCACTCCTTCCGCCCGGAACATCCGCTACTCGACCTGCGGCTGTTCAAGAACCGCAACCTCACGATCTCGATCATCACCATGTTCTTGTTCGTAGCGGCCTTCTTCGGCGGGCTGCTCCTGGTGCCGACGTACTTCCAGGAGGTCCGCGGAGAGTCGACGCTGCATGCCGGCCTGCTCGTCGCCCCCCAAGGCATCGGCGCGATGATCACCATGCCGATCGCGGGGTCCCAGGTGGACAAGCGTCCGATCGGCCAGATCGTGCCCTTCGGCCTGGTCGGCATCCTGATCGGGATGTTCGGGCTGACCCAGCTCACCGCCACCACGCCGTATCCGGTCATCATCGCCGAGCTGTTCGTGATGGGTCTCGGGATGGGCGCGACAATGATGCCGCTGTTCACCTCTGCGCTGAAGACGCTGAAGGCCCACGAAGTGGCCCGCGGCTCGACGCTGCTGAACATCAACCAGCAGATCGCCAGCTCGTGCGGCGTCGCGGTCATGTCGGTGATCCTCACCAACCACCTGCAAGCCTCCAAGCTCGCCGGGCCAGCGATGGCCACCCTTCATATCCCGTCCCTCGCCGACAAGATCCCCGCCACAGCGATCGCCCAGGGACTGGAGGACGCCGCGAACGCGTTCGCCGACACTTACTGGGTGGCCTGGTCGCTGGTCCTGCTGACCATCATCCCGGCCATGTTCCTGCCTCGAAAGCGCGAGGAGACCCACCTTTCCGACCACCAGGGCGCCCCACCCGCCGTCATGCACTGACCCTTGACGGCCGCTGGGTGCGAGCGTCAGGCATCGTCGTTCGCACGATCGTCGACGACGTCAGGCACCGACCAGACGACGGAGATTGTCCACGGCCGCTACACCGCTCCGTCAGCGGGCGGGATTCGATGAGTTCCGAGTGCCGCAGCGGATCGACCATCGCGTGCCCCCGATGAGTGAGGTCGCGGGTCCCTGAGAAGCGGAGCTCTCTGCCACCGGACCCGGCCGGACCGACGGCTGGAGTGCACGCCGTAAGGCGGCGATGTGACCCCCCGCCGGTGCCCCCGCCGACTGCGAGTTGGCGACTGGATGTGACGCGTCTGCGAGCATCTCGTCATGGACGTCGAGATGCTGGATGCTGAACGGCTCCGATTCCGCGACGGCGCCCCCGTGCGAGCGGCCTCCGCAGTCGTTCCCTTCGGCGGCGGCCATCTGGTGGTGTCCGACGACGCCACCCGAGCGGCCTGGTTCCGTGGGGGGACGGTGACTCGCGTACGACTCCTTCCGCCTGTCGGCGGGTATGACGTGTTCGACGAGGCGTCCGGGACCAAGCACCTCAAACCGGACCTCGAGGCCGCCTGTCAGGTCGAGGTCGGTGGCGCGCCAGCGGTGCTGGTGATGGGCTCCGGTTCCTCGCCGGCCCGGATGCAGTGGTGCCTGCTTCGGCTCGAGGACGGTCGGCCGAGGGTCGTCGTCGCCGACATGGCGCAGGTGTACGCCGCCGCTGCGGCTGCCCTGGCCGTCGACCTCGAGCTGCTCAACCTCGAGGGCGCCTCCATCGTCGGAAATACGATGCAGTGGTTCCACCGCGGGCTCCCCTCAGCCGGGCTGCCCTCGGGAAGCGTGCACATCGACGTATCCGCCGCCGTGGCTGCCACCCTGGGCACGCTCGACGCGGCAGAGGTGAGGGCCACCGGTCCCGTGCACTACGACCTCGGCGCCGTGGACGGCGTCGGCCTGGCCATCACCGACGTCGTCGCGCTGCCCGGGGGCGACCTGATCGCCAGTGCCGCAGCCGAGGACAGCCCCGACCCGCGCGACGACGGGCCGGTGGTGGCATCAGCCCTGGCCCGTATCCGGGGTGACTACGTCCAAGAAGTCGTTCCCCTGCCCAGACTCGACGGCAGCGTGGTCAAGGTCGAAGGACTGATGATGCTGGACTCCGACGAGAGGAAGACGACCCTCCTCGCCGTGACCGACGTCGACAACCCAGACGCAGCGTCCTGGGCGACCAGACTCCGCGTCTGGCACTGACCTGGGGCGGTCTCAGAACCAGTGTCCAGAGCGACCCGTTCCTTCAAGCGCACTGGGCAAGGCGCGGCGACTGCTGGGCGACCGCGATCCCCGGCGACCTGACTCCTGCCGCCATTTCGAACACAGCTGCTCCTGATGGCGGACCTTGGTGTGGATGCTCAACGGAGGCTCCCTGAGATCGGACCGGGAGCAGTCGCTGCCTCCGTAGGACGCACCCGAGCGGTCATGCCGAAGGCGGTCAGGGATGCAGCTACCAGGACTGCCACTGCGACGAGGAAGCAGGTGGTGAACGCGCGTCCATCGCGACCACGCCGATGCCGTCGCCCACGATTGCGAACAGGATGCTGAGGCGGTGCACATCAGCGCCCCGGAGACCCCCAGCAGCAACCCCACCCCGGTTTGCAGAAACCGCAGCACCATCGTCCTTCCCGCTCTGTTCGGCTCCCAGTGTGAGACTGGCACAGACGCGGCGGAAGACCTGCCGGGTGCCGGTTTTGGAGCGGAGTTGCCGTCGACCACTCCAATCGGGAACGACACGCGCCGACGTGGGCGCCGACGCGCGCCGACAGGCGGCGAAAACAGACGCTGTTCGAGCCGCAATCGTGCCAAGGCAGCCTAGGGTCGTGACGTGAGAGAACTCCCCGTCCTCGATGCGACTGACCAGCGCATCCTCGGCAGCCTGCTGGAGAAGCAGACGACCGTGCCCGCCACCTATCCCCTCTCCGCGAACGCACTGGTGTCGGCGTGCAACCAGACGAGCAGCCGCGACCCCGTCACCGACCTCGACCAGCAGATCGTCGAGCGGACCGCGAAGTCGCTCAAGGAGCGCGGGCTATTGCGGATCGTGTGGTCCGACACCGGGCGCCGGACACTGAAGTACCACCAGATCCTCGACGAGCACCTCGCCCTCGAGCCCGACGAGCGGGCGCTGCTCACGGTGCTGCTGCTCCGCGGCGCGCAGGCGCCGGGTGAGCTGCGCACCCGCACCGAGCGGTTGTACAGGTTCGCCGACCGGGGCCAGGTCGAGGAGTGCCTACGCCGGATGGCGAGCCGCCCGCAACCGCTGGTGTGCGAACTCGAGCGCCGCTCGGGCCAGCAGGATCCGCGCTGGATCCACCTCCTGGGGGGCGTGCCGGAGCAGACCCCAGATGAAACCGCCCCAGCTGGGAGCGCCGACACGTCCGCCATCCGCGTCACGCACATCATCGCCGACCTCCACGTACCCGACCTCCCCGCCTCCAGGAGCTTCTACAGCGACTACCTCGGGTTAACCGAAGAGGAGTTCAACCTGGGCTGGGTGGCCCGCCACACGTCGCCAGTATCCAAGGCGACGCTCCAGGTGATGACCAGCGATGCCACCGCGCCCGTAGACCCCGTGGTCACCGTCATGGTCGACGACGTCGAAGCCGCCTACCGCCAAGCACAGGACCGTGGGTACGAGATCGTGCATCCCCTGACGACCGAGGCATGGGGCGTGACTCGCTTCTTCGTCCGCGCTCCCGACGGAAACGTGCTCAACCTCGTTCAGCAACACGCGAGCTGAGGATCTTGGTCATCCGCGGCTGCTAGATGCAACTCTCCGAGAGCTGAGCCGCCGTTCAGCTTGACGCCGAGCGAGCCACGTGTCAGCGTTCCGCGTCTACTCGGAGCCCGCCGCGCCTGGGCCGAAGGACCGGACGAACTCCTCGACGATCCGTTGCTGCTGCTCGCCAGTCGCCGCAGACAGCTCCAGGGTGCGCCCGTCGACGGTGATTTTGAGCGACCGTCCCGGCGAAGTCCCGCGTTGCAGCCAGGACCGCACCGCCGACACCACCGCTGTGATCACGGGGATCGAGTTCTTGACCTGGACCAGCAGGGCCCCGATGGCCATGAGCTCAAGACCCTTGCTGCCCTCGGGGGCGGGGCCGGCTCCCGGCTGGGTAATCGAGTCGACGTCGAGATCGAGCAGCTCGTTGCGCAGGTTGCGTGTGAGCTCGTCGACGGTCTCGCGGTCTGCATCGGGCTCGAAGAGCTCGATCCTGAGTTCCGTGGCCACACCATTCACCTCGCCCGCCGCCCGAGTTGTCCTCAGACTTGAGCACATGGGTGCGGGTCCGTCAACAGCCTGGTTGGGCGTGGGGCCACTCGGGGGCCGACAGCGATTAGAGAGTCGCCGAGGTGTGGATACCGGACCCTAGGACCGAGCGACCAGTCCGCGGTGGGGTGGCCGACTGCCGCGACCGACCCCAGCTCGTCGCGTATCACTGCGGACGCGAGGTGCTCCTATCAGGTGGACGCATCCGTGTGTCACGGTGGGACTCACGCCACCTGCGGGTGGCAGGGCACTGGGGTCGGCGGGCAGGAGGTGTCTCATGATTTCGAACCAGAGGACGAATCGACGGAGGTTCCGGGTCCTCACGGCGGACGGTCAGTCCTTCCCGAAGTGGGCAACGGCCGAGCAGGCGTGGAGGATGAGCGCTGTGCCGGGTGTGGTCGGTCATGGGTGAAGCGAGCCGGAGCACCTTCATCGTCGCGAACGACGAGTACACCGACCCACGGCTGGGCCAGCTGCGATCACCGGCCGCCGACGCGCGTGAGCTCGCGGGGGTCCTCGGGGACCCCGACATCGGCGGCTTCGACGTCGACCTGTCGATCAACGAGCCCGAGCACATCGTCCGGCGCCGTCTCTCGGAGTTCTTCGACAACCGCGGGGTCGACGACTTCCTGCTCCTGCACCTGTCCTGCCACGGCGTGAAGGACGAGGACGGCCGACTGTACTTCGCCATGCCTGACACCGAGCTGGACCACCTTGAGGCGACGTCGCTGCCGTCGGAGTTCGTGAACCGGCTGATGACCCGTAGCCGGTCCCGCAGGATCGTGCTGCTGCTCGACTGCTGCTACAGCGGCGCGTTCGCCCGCGGCTGGATGAGCCGGGCCGGCGACCGGGTGGACCTCCAGGAGCGCTTCGACGGGCGCGGCCGGATCGTACTCACGGCGTCCAGCGCAATGGAGTACTCGTTCGAGGGCGACGAGCTGACCGGACAGGGGAGCCCCTCGGTGTTCACGTCCGCGCTCGTACAGGGCCTCGCGACCGGGGAGGCGGATCGCAACCGCGATGGGTACATCTCCGTGGACGAGCTCTATGACTTCGCCTACGACCAGGTGCGGGCAGCCACCCCGTCGCAGACTCCAGGCAAGTGGGTGTTCGACGTGCAGGGCGACTTTTACGTCGCCCGCAGCCGGATGGAGCCGGTCCCGGCCGAGGTTGGGCTGCCCGTTGAGCTGGTCGCCGCGACGAAGAGCCCGTTCGCGCATGTCCGGGTCGGCGCCGTCGAGGAGCTCGCCGGCCTGGCCCGGGGGGTCGACGAGCTGGTGTCGACCCAAGCCCGCGAGCAACTGGCCCTGCTCACCGACGACGACAGCCAACTGGTCGCCCGTACCGCCGCGCGCGCCCTCGGCCGGGACGAGACCGTAGACCCGCCGACATCGGTCGATGTCCCGCGCGGCCCGAGGGCAACCCTCGACACCGTGGAGACCGTCGAGACCGACGGCCACGCCGTCCTACCCGCGCCCGCCATGCAGCCGGAACCCGCACCCGTTCTCGTCGAGCCGCCCACGGCCAGGTGGCTGACCGTGGTGGGCCGCCTGGCCGCGGCCTCGTTGCTGGCGGTGCTTCCAATCATGATGTTGGCCTTCCGCGCGGAGGCCTCCGTCGACGGGTGGAACCTATTCGCAGTCCTCTCGCCGTTCGAGGCAGTTCTTGCCGCGGTCGCCGTCTGGCGGCTGGTGGGTGCGATGGGTCATCGTCGGCTCTCGACCGCCGCCGGCGCCGGCGCCCTCACCGCAATCGGCGCACTGTGCTGCGTCGGGGCCGTAGGCCTGGTGAAGTTCTCGGCGCAGCGGATCGACGCGGGCGCCGTCGCCCTGAGCGTCCTGGCGCTGTTCGGCGCAACGGGGACGTTGGCCGTCGGGATGTCCTGCGTCCGCGCCTCGATCAGTACTGCCAGGCCGGCGCGGATCGATCCGGCCGCGCTGATGCTTGGGCTCGCGGGTGCCGGGCTTGCCGTCGCGGCCCTGCTCCAGCCCTACGACGGGTTCAGCTCACTGGTCAGTGAGCTCGGCGAAGGCGGGTACAGCGCGGAGTTCTTCTTCGAGCCGGCTCTCGCGGTCGTCCTCGTGCTGGTCGGACTGTCCGCGTTAAGCTCGTGGCCGCGGTTCGGGGTGGGTGCACTCATCACCGTCGGTTCGCAGATCGCCGTGCACTACCTAGGTGTGCTGGTGGCCGCGCACTTCGCCGTCGGGGAGGTCGGCGAGACCGGTCCTGCATGGTTCCTCGGGCTGTTCGCGGGCGTCCTGGTCGCGGCTGCCGGGGGCTACGCCCACGTCGCGGGCCGCGATGACCGCTGACCGGGGCGTCGGCCCCCGTGGTCGGTGTCATGGGAGCCATTCCGGTCGCCGGCCCGAATTGTCGGAAGCCGGCGCTATGGCGGCGGATAGACGCAGGCGGGCTCGCGACGGTTCTTACCAAGTCCAAGTGATGCTCTCAGCCTCGGACTCCCCTACGGTGGCTGGCGGGGCCAGTCACTCACAGGGAGTTCTCTATGGGTTTCGCAAGCTTTCAGATACCTGCACGTCCGACTGCAGCGATGATTACATTCTTGATGCTGTCGTTGCTTTGCGCGGCGCCCATGAGTCCCGCACGAGCGGCTGACGTTCAGAAGGTCAAGACGTACACAGTGTTCGGCGAGCATCTCGAGGACAGCCAAGATGGGTGCCGCCACAGCTACGTCGGGATTTACGCTTCGCACGAGACCGGACCCGACGCCTTCTCGGTCAACTACCTCGAACTCGTACACAACTCCTGCACGGGCACCTACGAGACAGACAAGTCAGGCAGCTGGCAGGACGCCCACAGCGTCCCGACCCTCGACGTCAGCGGATCCCTCTCGACAGCAAGGCTCACCGCCACCATCGACGTCCACGACTGGCTCACCGACACGTGGGAGACCATGGAGATCGACGAGACTTTCACCGGATACGGCTCTGTGGTTAAGGACCGCGAACGCCTTCCAGACCAGGCTGAACAGCAGTCATCCAGGTTCAAATATGCCTCCTCTTCCCGACACGCTGTCGGAAGCGGGACAGTGACACTGGACGACGCTTGGATCACCAAGTTCACCACCAAGTCGTAGATTCACGAGGACTTCGGTCGACGCCACTTCGTTGAGGTTCACTCCCCGCGACTGTCGCGCATCGACTCCAAGCCCGCCTCGTCCCCGGCATATCGGGATGTCCGGCAGGCGGCGGTTAGACGCGCTTGCATTGCACCATGAACTGTCCTTCTAACAATCCGGTGACCCGATCGGAGTATGCGTCGACTGGTGTCAATCGCGCCACTAGTCGAGATCGCACGGCCAGGTCATGAGCCCTGGCCTCGCGGGCATTCTCAGAGCTTCGCCGCTGTGAGCTCACGGGACCATTGGGCCTGAAAGGATGGCCGGGTGTACCCGCCCGCGGTCAAGTACTTGATCACATCCCCGCTCTCTTTGGCACGGGTGCTGTGGTGGTACGGCGAAGACGAACAGTGGACCGCGGCGCTCGAGCTGGCACCGTCCGTGGTCGCCGACCTCGCCCCGGAGTTCGCCAAGCTCCGCGCGGCGCCCGAGATGGTGGAACTGTTGTGGCCGGGAGCGCCCCTCGCCGACGCGCATCTGGTCTTGGGCATCATCCAGCACTTCGAAGGTCGCGCACGGCCAGCGGTGCGACGACAACGACGCGGCGGACCGATGCCCGAGGTGCTCGATCTGAGCGAGGACGAGCGGTGGCGAGACCCGGCCCTGGCTGAGGTCTTCCAGCTCGTCCAGCAGCGCACCGGGTCGTCCCTGGTCGAGCCGCACCCCTGGCAACTGCACAGGCTCCACGGCCGGTATGCCCCTGGGTGAAGCGCCGCGGCTGACCGCGCGTCCAAGGTCCTGGCGCACGAGACCTACCAAGCTGACGCTCGAATCGCTAAGCCCCCAGTCTGAAGATCTCGGGCCGCCTCAGGTCTAGCGCTGGAGAAGCGCGTCAAATGCCGGAATCACTCTGTAGATCGCGTGCTGAGCGGCGTGGCAACTTACGGAAGCCCGCTGACAAATTGGTTGTGGCCGGCTGCGATCGCGCTCGTCGTAGTCGGCGTCGCCCTGCAGATGCTGTCGATGGCCCCGCGTCATCCCCACACGTCGTGGGAGTGGAGCGTCTCGATTCCGTCCGCGCAGACGACACTGATGGGCCTCGGCATGGCCCTTGGCCGCATCGCGCATGCAGTGGGCTTGCGGCGGCGTCGCTGTGGGCCTTGCCGCTTCTGGCCGGGATCGTCTACTGGGCCTATCGGTGGTTCGACGGCATTCGCTATCGGTTAACAAGCATGTCTGGTGCGCTATAGCTCCTCGCAGCGGAGACGCCACCCTGGCTGACACGCGGCGGAGCGACGCAACAGATCTGCTGCTGCGGTTCGAGCGGTGGTTGTCGGTCGTCGCCGATACGGTCCCCGACATGACCTCGTCACAGCATGACTTCGACTTCATCTTCGGCGATTGGCGCGTCCGTAACCGCAAACTCATCGACGTCACCGACCCCGCCTGCGAGGACTGGGTCGAGTTCGACGCGTTCAGCGTCGTCTCGCCGATCCTCCTCGGGATCGGYCACATCGACCAAATGACGGTAGCCGCTCAGGCGGACGGTGGCGCACCCTTCGAGGGATTCACGCTACGACTGTTCGACCCCAGCGATCAGACCTGGCGGATCTGGTGGAGCTCGACGCGGGCTCCCGGCGTTCTGGACACGCCTGTAGTGGGCCGCTTCGCTGGCAATCATGGCGTCTTCGACGCGTCGGACACCATCGGCGGTCGGCACGTGTTGGTCCGCTTCGAATGGATGGCCGATGAACCAGACGAGCCAGTCTGGCAGCAGTCGTTCTCGTACGACGACGGCCGGACCTGGGCCATGAACTGGGAGATGCTGTTCACCAAGGGCTGAGCCCAATCGCGGTCGGCGAGCGCAGGTTCTTCGCGGCGGTTAGCGCGGTCTCTCAGTCGTCGATGCGGACGACGACCCGTCCTAGCGACTGGCCGGACATGAGGTGGCGCATCGCCTGTGGCGCCTGGCTCAAGGGGAAGATCCGGTCGACTACCACGCGCAGTTGGCCCGTCTCCAAAAGACCCACGAGCGTGCCCATCAACTGCTGCTTGTCTGGTGACGCGAAGGACCCGCCGCGCAGTTGCGGAGACACCGCCGAGCGTGCCACGAGTCCGAGGAGGCGCGGAATGCTGCCGAGCCAGCGGTGTCCGGTTGCCCCGAATGCGTCATGCCCGATCAGGACGTAGCTGCCGCTCGGGTTCAGTGCACGTCGGATCGCCTTGAAGGAGTGGTTGCCCGGCACGTCGAAGATGAGGTCCCACTGCTCACCGTTGCGCGTGAAGTCCTCGGACGTGTAGTCGATGACTCGGTCCGCGCCGAGGGATCGCACGAGTGGGAGCTTGCTCGCGTTGTCGACACCGGTGACCTCTGCACCGTAGGCCTTGGCGAGCTGCACGGCGATCGCGCCGACGCCCCCCGCAGCGCCGTTGACCAAGACCCGCGATCCGGAAGGCACCCGTCGTTGTGGCAGATTGTTCAAGGCGATGAGCCCGGCGGTCGGCACCGCGGCCGCCTCCTCGAAACTGACACCGGAAGGCTTCAGCGCCACTCCCTCCTCGGGTGCGATGGCGTACTCCGCGAACGCACCGCCGTTGCGCCACTGGACACCGCGAACGGTCTCACCGAAGACCTCGTCACCAGGCGCGAACCGGGTCACCGCGCTGCCGACGGACTCCACCACCCCGGCGACGTCAGTCCCGGGCACTCGCTCGCGGGGGCGAGTGACCCCGGAGCCCATGAGGCGGAGGACCACGGGCCGGCCGGCCACGACGTGCCACACATCCGGATGCACTGACGCTGCCCGGACCCGGACCAACACCTCGTCCGCGGCTGGCTCCGGACGAGGCACCTCGCCGAGATGGAGGTCGTCGACGGATCCGTAGCGGTCTTGCACGATCGCCTTCATGGTTGGACCGTACTGAACGGGCGCACCCTCGAACGACAAATGAGAAGCCGAGGTGGTCCTAGTCCCCCCAACGAGGGTTTGATGCGCCCCGACGTATGACTTAGTCCCGTCGCGGCGGAAAGACGCGGGTGCCGACCGCGCGGATTGCGGCAGCTCGCCCAGCTTGGGTCCATATCTGGCGCGACTAGGACAAGCTCCCAGCCCTCGGAGCCGACGTGTCGAGGAGTTGCTTCGCGGCGTGCGTCAGCAGCGACGCCGTCAGGTACTCCGGCTTGGTCACGGGCGACCCTGCTGCCGGGCGTTAGCGCCTTGCCCCGCCCGTCCGGGGTGACCCGCCTTCTGCGGGTAGAGCGTCTCGCCGCGCGCCAGCATCTCCACCATCTCGGTGATCTTGCGGGCCCGGCTCTCAACACGCTTCATGCTCTCGACGCGATGGATCAGCGCGAACCGGTTGGCGCTCGTGAGCACGTCGAACATCGCCTTCGCGTCCGGCTCCGCCGCGATCGCCGCGGCCAGGTCGTCGGGCGCCTGGCGCGTCGCCGGACCGGCGTACGCCGCGTCCCACCGCCCGTCGGCGCGCGCGGCCTCGACCGCAGCGCGCCCGGCGTCGGTCATCCGGCCCTGCTCCTCCAGCGTCGCCACGAGCGCGACGTTTCGCTGGGACCAGCTGCCCTTGGGCCGGCGCGGGGTGATGCGCACGGTGTAGCTGTCCTCGTCGCGCTTGCCGGCCTGGCCGTCGATCCAGCCGAAGCAGAGCAACTCCTCGACCGCGCTCGCCCACGTGATCGTGGTGACCGAGCCGCCCTTCTTGGTCAGTACCAGCCGCACGCCGAGCGAAGTCGCGTGGTGCTCTTCGAGCCACGCCCGCAGCGCGGCCGGGTCGGTCACTAGCAGCTCGGGCAGCAGGGTTGCCATGGGTTCGACGCTAGCCGCGGCCGCCGACACCTGCGTCGCTCAGGCAGCGAAACCGGAGGATGCGTCTAGCTGGGCGAGGTGGGGCACGTGGTCGGCACCATGACGAGCAACCGGGCCGTCTTGCTCACCCGGCGTCGAGCTGGTCCTCGATCCAGGCCACCACGTCGCACTCGCGGTAGACGACCCGTCGGCCGAGCCTGATCGAGCGGGGTCCGGTGCCCTGGTGGCGCCAGAACGGAAGGGTGTTCACGGGCAGTCCGGTCAGCTCGGCATCCTCCGGCAGACGCAGCAGCTCCTCCATGTCGGTCCCTCCTCGTCAGCGACGGCCCTGGTTGGCGATCGCCGGCAGAAGCCCCCCGAGAGGCTTGCCTTCGAACAGCCGGGCGAGGGAATGTGCATTACCGATGAAGTGATGAGCATCGTGGTGAGGACCGTGGTGAGGCCAGACCCGCTCGCCACTCCCCCGGGCGATCGTCTGGGCCATTGCGGGACGACGCATGTGAGGCCGAAACAGTCCGCACACAGTCCGCAGAATTCTCACGAAGTGTCGTTCACACCCAGCCCCCAGAATCACGCTTCCGCAGGTCAGAGGTCATTTGCCGTCACCACCCGACATCACCAGTTCAGACGGGGTCCCATCCCGGCCTCTAGGCCGGCCCATCCGCCACAGCGACCGAGTGATCGGGGCTACGTCTCGCGTTGCAGCACCCGCGAGACGATCCAGGCAATGTCCTCCGCCGTGTGTTGCGCGGTACCACTGGGCTGCATGACGTGACTGAGCACAGCCCGGACGAACACGTCGACCGCCGCCGCGAGATGGCGCTCGTCGAACGGCAGGGCGAAGCGAGCGAGCCGATCGGCGGTCACGGTCTTGGCGGTGCTCAGCAGCGGCTGGGCGTGCGTGGTCAGCAGCGGCAGCAGCTCGGTGTCGGCGCCGTGGGTGGCAGAGACCACAGCCCGCAGCAGCGCATTGCCCTGCGCCATCTCGAGCACGTCCCGGGCGGCGACGTGGATCGACTGCACCAGGTCGTCGGGGTGTGCGTCGAAGGCTCGGTCGACGACGGCGAGGAAGCGGGTGAACTCGTCGTGGATCATCGCCTCGGCGAGCGCCTGCTTGGAGCCCACCTCGTTGTAGACGGTCTGACGGCTGACGCCCACCTCGTCCGCCAGTCGCGCCATCGTCACCGAGGACCACCCGGAGCTGGTCGTCAGCTCCGCAGCGACACAGACGATGCGCTGCAGGTGGGACCCTGCGCGGTCTTGATCGGCAACCCTTCCTGGGGTCATGGAAGCAACCATAGGGACTCGCTGATCATGCGGGGAGCTCGCCTCGGCCGGCGGGGTGACGGTCGTACCACTCGGCGAGGGCCTCGAATCCTGCCTCGAGCCCGACCGTCGGGGCCCACCTCAGCACCCTCCGGGTGTGCCGCTGGTCGAACCAGTGCGAGGTCGACAGCTGCTCGGCGAGGAAACGGGTCACCGGCGGAGTGTCGGTACGTCGCGTGGCCACCCACACCAGGTCGATGACGGCGCCGGCCGCAACGGCCAGGCCCGCAGGCACGTGCCGCTGCGGCGGAGGCACCCTGGCGGCCCGGCACACCCGGTCGAGGATCTCGGCCACGGGACGCGGGTCTCCCCCACTGACCACCAAAGCCTCACCGTGGGCGTCGGGTCCGCACACGTCGACGGCGGCGACCAGGGAAGCGGCTGCGTCATCGACGTACGTCGTGTCGATCAACGCGGTCCCGCCATCGAGCAGCGGCAACCGCCCGGTGCGCGCGCGGGACACGAGGCGTGCGACGAGCTGGGTGTCGCCGGGGCCCCACACGAGGTGGGGCCGCACTGCCAGCACCGCGAGATCGGGCGAGTCGGCGGCCAGGGCCAGAACCTCGGCCGCGGCCTTGGTGCGGGCGTAGTGGCCCCGCGCACGCACCGGGTCCGCCGGCTCCGCACCGGCCCCGCTCAGGGGTCGACCGGCGTGGGCCACCGATGGTGACGACACCTGCACGAACCGGCCGACTGCGCCGGCGCGGGCGGCCGAGACGAGGGTGGCGGTGCCGCGCACGTTCGCGCGCTCGAACGCCTCTCGGGGCCCGACCACGTCCACCTTGGCGGCGAGGTGCACGACCGCGTCCTGGCCCCGGACGGCGCGCCTGACCGCGTCGGGGTCGGCGACGTCGCCCAGCACCTCGCGACAGGCCAGTCCGGCGCTGTGGCGCTGCATCACCGTGACCTCGTCCCCGCGGGTGAGGAGGAGCTCGGCGGTGGTGCGACCCAGCAGTCCGGACGCGCCGGTGACCAGGACCTTCATGCCGTCACGAGTGGTCGCGGCCTGCCAGCGAGCGGGCCGCCTGCCGCGCGACCTCGAGCCGGTCGACCTTCGAGGCGTGACGGATGTCGAGGGGCAGGCGGTCGCTGCACAGCACGGCCGCCACGGCGGTGCCGGCGGCTCGGCGCACGTCCTCGGCCAGGTCGTGCTCGGCGACGCGGAGGTCCATCGCGCCCCGCCGGCGGAGGCGCCAGCGGGTCGAGGGGGCGTCCGGCACGACCACGGCGACCAGCACCTGCGCACCCGGGGGGCCGACGCCCACGACGGCCGCGGCGCTCACGGCATCGAGGGACTCGACGCGCTGCTCGATCGCGACCGGCGTCACGAGGGCGTCGGCCGTGCTGACGACGTGCACCGCGCGTCCCTCGACCCACAACCGGCCTTCGACGTCCAGGTGCCCGACGTCTCCGGTGGCGTGCCAACCGGGGTGACGGCGCGTCACGTGCTCGGTCGCCCACAGGGAGTCGTAGCGGTCCTTGACGTGTCCGGCCCTGACGCAGATCTCGCCCGTCACCCCGGGGACGTCGACCAGCGTGGCGTCGTGACCCCCGGGCGCAAGCGGTTCGACCGCGATCTCGACCCCGGGCAGCGGCCGCCCGACGCAGACGCCCTCGCCCACACCGGCCCGTCGGATCTCGTCGTAGGAGATGTCGGTGACCGGCAGCACCTCGGTCATGCCGTAGGGCGTGTGGAGGCTCGCGTTCGGGAGCACCTTCCCCACGTCGGCGAGCAGGGCGGCCGGCACCGGGGCCCCGGCCGACATCAGCAACCGGACCCGGGAGAGGGCCGCACGCTGACGGGTGGTCAGGTCGGCGCTCGTCGCGACCACCCGGCGCAGGGCCGCCGGGGAGGCGAAGACCACGCGCGCATCGACGGCGCTCGCCGCGTCAGCCAGCAGTGGCGCGGTCAGGGTGTCCGGAGCGGTGACGTCGATGTCGGGAACCACCGAGCCGAGCCCCAGCGCGGGGCCGAGGATGGAGAAGGGCGCGAAGGCAGCGACGAAGGTGTCGTCGGCCCGCAGGTCGTAGGTCGCCCGGACGAGGTCGACCTGGGCCCGGACCTGCCCGTGTCGGTAGACGACACCCTTGGCCGGCCCCGTGGCTCCGGAGGTGAAGACGACCGCGCAGTCAGCATCGGGTCCGGGCACGCTCGGTGACGGGGCGGTGCGACCGCGGCGCGCGAGCTCGTCCAGGTCGTGGTCGACCCCGAGCAACCGGCGGGTGGAGGCGGGCAGTGGTCGCACGGCGATCCGCGAACCGGGCAGACCCATGGCCCGGGCGGCGACCAGGCCGGCCCGTCCGGCGACGAGGTGGTCGATGGAGGCTCCTCGCAACGCGCGGCGCATCCCGGCGAAGCCGAGGCCCTTGTCGGCCACGACCACGACGGCTCCTGCACGCCACACCGCGTAGACCACCGAGGTCAGGTCGGCGGACGGCTCGACCAGCAGACCGACCCGGTCGCCGGGACGTACGCCAGCCTCAGCGAGACCCGCGGCCAGCTCGGTCACGCGCCGGGCGAGCGCCGCCCAGCTGACGGTGGTTCCCCGCACGGACATGACCGGACTCGTGTCGTCCGCCCGACGGTCCAGCGCGGCCCACAGCGGTTCGTGGTCCGGGGTCGCGCGGTCGTCTGCAACCGGGGCGACATCGGCGGTCGACGGCTCGTCGAGCCCCCGCACCCAGGTGGCGACGAGGTCGGCGTACTCCGGTGCGTCCTCGGTCACGAGGTGGGAGGCCCCCTCGAAACGGTGGACCTGGGCCTGGGGCAGCCGGTCACGCAGGTCCGCCAGGTAGCGCTCGCCGAAGACGGGGTCGCGCGGCCCCCAGAACATCAGGGCCGGCACGTCCAGGCTGCGCACCCCCTCGGCCAGCTCCGCCACGACGTCGTACGACGGGTGGCCGGCGGAGAAGGGGATGTCGGCCACGAAGGCGCCCACGGCGCTCCGTCGGTCGGCGCCGCGGTAGGGCAGGGCAAGCGCGTCGCGGACCTCCCGGGCCAGGGCGGGCCTCGACAGCGCCGAGGTGGCGCGCACGAAGACGGGTGTGGCCACGCAGCCGACCGAGCGCACTCCCGGCAGGTGGGCGAGGCGGATCAGCGGCGGGCCGTGGTCCCCGGGCGGTTGGGCCACCGCCGTGTTGCCGAGGACGACGCCGCGCAGCTGGTCGCGGTGGTCCAGCGCCCAGCCCAGCGAGAGGATCCCGCCCCAGTCGTGCCCCACGGTGACCACGGGACCGCTGATGCCCAGGGCGACGGTGAGGTGACCGAGGTCGGCAACCCGCTGCGCGACCGTGCGCGGGGTGTCCGGTCGCTCCGAGAACCCCATTCCGAGGTGGTCGGGCGCGACGACGCGCCAGCCCTCCGGCGCGGTCGCGAACAAGCCACGCCACAGGTAGGACCACGTGGGGTTGCCGTGCACGCACAGCAGGGTGCCGTGCGTGGGCTCGACCCCGTTGTCCAGGACGTGCCACCGCCGCTCGCGACCCTCGGCGTCGGGGGCGACGACCATCCGCGACCAGGCGGGATCCAGCCCGGGGAGGTCACCCGGTGTGGGCCACCTGTCGGACGCGGTGGGTCCGGCTGAGGGCGTCGACTCCGCGCTCACCAGCGGATCTCGAGGCAGCTGGCGTTGAGGCCGGAGCCGATCCCCATCAGGAGGACGCGGTCGCCGGGGTCCAAGGAGTCCGTGTCGCCGGCCAGCGTGAACGCCACGGACGCGGGGCCGATGTTCCCGAACTCGGGGAAGCTGCGGGGGACGCGGTCGGGGTCGATCTTGAGCCGCTCGCAGATGGCGTCGGTGTGGACCTGGGAGATCTGGTGCAGGAAGTACCGGCTGATGCCGTCGTCCCAGCCGAACTCGCTGGCGGCCTCGTCCCAGAGCCCGGAGGACAGCTCGAGGCCCGCAGTGAGCAGCCCCTTCAGATCGGTCTTCATGGTGTCGTTGTCGCCCACGCAGAGCTCGTGGTGCTGGGTGGCGGAACGGCTCACGCCAGCGATCAGGGCATGGCCGGCGGGGTGCTGGTCGGCTCGCCCGAGGACCATCGCCACCGCACCCGAGCCGAGGGTCAGGGCGGCGAACTCCGACATCAGGTCGCGCGACGTGACGCCCTCAGCGGACAACCGCCTGATCGTGGCCTCCTGGACCGGTTGCGAGTCCTCGCTGTCGACCACCAGCGCGACATCGATCAGGCCGGCCTCGATCATCGCGGCGGCGATCTCCATGCCGTTCATGAAGCCGAGGCATGCGTTGGTGACGTCGAAGTTCCGGCAGGCAGGTGACAGACCCAGGGCATCGTGGATGACGACCGCGGTGGAGGGCTCCAGCCAGTGACGACTCAACGACGTGTTGATGAGCAGGTCGACCTGCTCAGGCGCCACGCCGCTGGCGGCCAGGGCGGCCTGGCCGGCGGCGACGGCACCGTCGGTGAAGGCCTCGTCGTCCGCCCAGCGGCGCCGTTCACGAATGCCGACCAGCCCCTCGAGCAGGCCAGCACGCATGCGTGTACGCCGGTAGACCTCAGTGAGGCGTTCGTCCAGCTCCGCGGAGGTGACGACGACGGGCGCCTCGACCCGCTCGACGCCCAGGATCACGGTCCGGTCGTAACGGTGCGTCGAATTGTCTGTCATCGTTGCTCCTGGGGACGCGCCGTGCCGTGAGTGTGCTGCCACGGGCCGAGCGAACCGGCGCGCCGGCGCATCGTGACCCGCCCGGAATGCTAACCCCGCTTCGGTGGAACGCGTGCACCATGCACCGTCGGACCGAGCTCCGCTGGGGCATTGACGATCCGCTGCCAACGCCTCGATCCGGACGGGGAACGTCCGCAACCGGGCCTAGGTTGGGACCATGAACGCCTCCACCGCCTCCCTGCCCAGGGGCGCGCACGTCGAGCATGCGGACCTGCGGGCCATCTCCTTCCACCACGTCCGGTTCGTCGGGCTCGAGCTGGTCGACGTCGAGATCACCGGCGAGATCGACGGCGTGACGATCAACGGGGTCGACATCGGCCCCCTGGTCGAGGCCGAGCTCGACCGACGCATGCCCGACCGCACGAAGATGCACCCGACCACGGTCGAGGGCTTCCAGGAGGCTTGGGCGATCCTCGAGCGACTCTGGGCCGAGACCGAGGAACGTGCCCGAGCACTCCCGCCCGGTCTGCTCCACGAGCGGGTCCGCGACGAGTGGTCGTTCATCGAGACGCTGCGTCACCTGGGCTTCGCGAGCGCCGCGTGGGTGGGCCGGATGGTGCTCGGCGATCCGGTGCCGTGGCACCCGCTCGATCTTCCGTGGGACGAGGCTCCCGGGTGGGAGGGCATCCCCTGGGACCGCGAGGCACGTCCGTCGCTGGACGAGGTCCTCGCCGTGCGCCGCAAGCGCCAGGCCATGGTCCGCGACGTGATCACCGCCCTGACCCCCGAGCAGCTCGACGAGACCGTCACCCGGGCCGAGCCCGGGTGGCCGCAGCTCGAGGACTTCCCGCTGTCCCAGTGCCTGTTCATCGTGGTCAACGAGGAGTGGCACCACCGGCTCTACGCCGAGCGGGACCTGGACGCGCTCACGGATTCGACCAAGGAGGAGGACTGACATGGACATCGTGCTCATCGCCGGCATGTGGCTCGACGCGACCGCGTGGGCGGACGTCGTACCGGAGCTGGAGAGGCTCGGCCACCGCCCCGTGGCCCTGACCCTGCCCGGCCAGGGAGACGGAGACACCACCGCGACGTACGGCGATCAGGTCGCCGCCGTGTCGGCGGCCGTGGACGCCGCCGACGGCCCGGTCCTGGTGGTCGGCCACTCGGCCGCGTGCGCCCTCGCCTGGGTCGCCGCCGACGCGCGGCCCGAGAAGGTGGCGCGCGTCGCGCTGGTCGGCGGCATGCCGAGCGCCGACGGCGAGACCTACTTCGGCGCCTTCGAACCCGTCGACGGCCTGGTGCCGTTCCCGGGCTGGGAGCCCTTCGAGGGTCCCGACTCCGACGACATGTCGACCGCGCTGAAGGCGGCTGTGGCACAGGGTGCGATCCCGGTGCCGGCCACGATCACCCACGGCGTCGTGCACCTCGGCGACACCCGTCGCTACGACGTGCCCGTGACCATGGTCTGCCCGGAGTTCACGCCCGAGCAGGCCAGGGAGTGGGTCGAGGCCGGCGAGATCCCCGAGCTGGCGAAGGCGGGGCGCGTCGACTACGTCGACATCGACACCGGCCACTGGCCGATGTTCACCAGGCCGGTCGAGCTCGCGCGCGTCCTGGCCGACTGCACCGGGGCCTGATGGCGATGTGAGGTGCAGCCGTCCTCGCGCACGCGCCCGGCTATCGTCGCCAGCGTGCCCGGTCACCAGCGCATCCTCGTGGTCAGCACCCCGGCGGACGAGGCCGAGCTGCTGCGCGTCCGCGACGACCTGGGCCGTGACCCCGTGGTCATCACCGCCCCGACGGCGGAGGCCAAGCGAGCGGTGGGCGTCCTTGCCGTCGAGCCACAGGTGGAGCTGCTGCTGGCGCCGGTGCTCTCTCCCCCCGCCGACCGCGGGCACCGGTTGGACGACTTGGTGAGGCGCTACGCCCTGCGGGACCGGTTCCGAGACGTCGTGGTGGTCACGGACGCGGCCACGTCGACGCTCCTGATGCGGGTCCTCGCCCCCGACCAGCTGCCCGCGGGCGGTGCCGTGACAGCGGTGGGCCTTCCCCGCGGGGACCGCCCGGCGTCCCTCCGGCGTGCGGTCGTCCTCGGGCTCGGGCTGGCTCTCCTGGCGGGCCTGGCCGAGCCACGGGTGGGGGTGCTCGTGCTGCCTGGCGCGGCGGCGCTGGTCGGGATCTCCCTTCTGCTCGTCGAGCCCTGGCGGCACCGCGGCCGGGAGCTGCTGCTCGCGGCGGCCATCGCCACGGTGGTCCTGCTCGCGACCGTCGCCGGTTCGGCACGCTTTCCCGGCGGATGGTGACGAGTGCGTTCGATCATTTGCGTCCGCATCGAGCCGTCGCGTGCCTAGACTTCGACTGCCTTCCCTGGGAGGGAGTTCGCCGTCTGCCGCAGGGCGGGGCGATCACAGCTAGCGAGTGTGGGTGACTTCGGCCCGATCCACACCCCGGCCAGCCGACGTGGGCACTGGGCCGCGTCGCCGGGATTCACCCCACGAGGGCCCGGCGGCGCGGCGCATCCGCGAATCCCCGGGGTCCCCACCACCCGCAGAGGCTGTACCCTTTCCCCGCTTTAGTCACAAGGCATCCGTGATCGCCTGCGTTGCGCTCCGAGGGGAAGTGTCCTCATGGCCCTCCGCGTCGCCATCGTGAACGACGACGAGCTCGTCGTGCGCGGCCTCGCCTCCATGCTCCAGCACCGCAGCGAGGTCGAGTGCGTCACCGACCTCGCTGCTGCTGCCACGACCGACATCGTCCTGTTCGACCCGTTCACCACGGGCGGCCACGACCGCACCCTGGAGCGTCTGGTCGCGGACCCACGGGTCGCCAAGGTCGTCATCTACACATGGAACTTCCAGCCGTGGACCGCTGGCGAGTGGATCGGGCAGGGTGCAGCGGGCTACCTGTCGAAGACCCTGTCCTCAGCCACTCTCGTGGAGGCGATGCACGCCATCCAGTCCGGGCGAACCATCGTCGCGCCGGGTCACCGTGGCACGGTCGCGGCGTCCGACTGGGCCGGGCAGGAACAGGGCCTCACCCGACGCGAGGCGCAGATCCTCTCGCTGATCGCCGCGGGCATGTCGAACGCCGACGTGGCCGAACGCTCCTGCCTCTCCATCAACTCGGTGAAGTCCTACATCCGGTCGTGCTACCGCAAGATCGATGCCGAGAGCCGATCCCAGGCAGTGTTGTGGGCGGTGGCGCACGGTGTGGTGGCCGAGCACCACGACGGTCGGACACCGGCCGCTGCGGCCGCTCGGTCCTCCGAGAGCCCGGCCCGGGGCTGACCGTTCGACCACGGACGGACAGTCCTAGGACGTCCTAGCAATCTCCCGTAGCCTGCTCCCATGACATCGGACCGGGACCCCATCCACGAGGCTCGCAGCCAGTGGGTCCGCCACGGGTGGGACGGCGCGGCCGACGGCATGGCCATGGTGACGTCGATCGTCCGGGTGCAACAGCTGCTCATGGAGCAGATCGACGCGGTCCTGCGACCGCTGGACCTGACCTTCGCCCGTTACGAGGTCCTGCGGCTGCTGTCCTTCGCGCAGTCCGGCTCGATGGCGATGACCCGGCTCGGATCGCTGCTGCAGGTCCACCCGACCAGTGTGACGAGCGCGGTCGAGCGCCTGGTCCGTCAGGGGTACGTCGAGCGACTGCGCCGCGAGGACGACCGGCGCGTGGTCCTCGCTGCCCTCACCGACGCGGGTCGGGCCGTCGTCGAGGAGGCCACGACCGGGCTCAACGCGCGCGTCTTCGAGTCCCCCGGCATCCCCGTGGACGACGTGCTGCGCCTCACCGAGCTGCTGGCCGAGCTCCGTGCGGCGGCGGGCGACCACGTGGCCGCCCCGGCTACTTCCCAGTAGTTAGTTGGATGTCCTACCATCGGATTGCTAGGACGTCCAACCATCTTCCCTGAGGGATTCTCATGCCCGAGCTCCACCAGCCGCAGCACCCCGTTCGCCTCGTGACCGCCTCGAGCCTCTTCGACGGTCACGACGCGTCGATCAACATCATGCGGCGCATCCTCATGAGCCAGGGCTGCGAGGTCATCCACCTCGGACACAACCGTTCCGTGCAGGAGGTCGTCGACGCGGCGCTCGAGGAGGACGTTCAGGGCGTCGCCGTCTCGTCCTACCAGGGCGGCCACGTGGAGTACTTCGAGTACCTCGTGGAGTCGCTGCGTGCGGCCGGGGCCGACCATGTCAAGGTGGTCGGCGGCGGCGGCGGCGTGATCGTGCCGGCCGAGATCAAGCGCCTGCGCGAGTCCGGCGTCACGATCTTCTCCCCCGAGGACGGCCAGAAGATGGGGCTCGTGGGGATGATCAACTCCGTGGTCGCCGACTGCGACTTCGACCCCTGGGAGAAGCGCCAAGCCGACGTCGACGCGGTGCTGGCCGGCGACCGRCTCGCCGTCGCCCGGGCGATCACCGGTGCCGAGACCGGACAGCTGGCCGATGAGGCACTCGCCCGGATCCGCCAAGCCGCGTCCGCGCGCACGACACCCGTGCTCGGCATCACCGGCACCGGTGGGTCCGGCAAGTCCAGCCTCACCGACGAGCTCGTCCGCCGCTTCCGCGTCGACCAGCAGGACAAGCTGCGCATCGGGGTCATCGCCGTCGACCCGACCCGGCGCAAGGGGGGCGGCGCCCTGCTCGGCGACCGGATCCGCGCCAACTCCCTCGACGGTGACCGCGTCTTCTTCCGCAGCCTGGCCACCCGCGGCGCCCACGAGGTGCCTGACCACCTCGCCGACGTCATCACCGTGATGAAGGCCGCCGGCTTCGACCTGGTGGTCGTCGAGACCCCCGGCATCGGCCAGGGCGACGCCGCGATCGTGCCCTTCGTCGACTCCTCCCTCTACGTGATGACGCCCGAGTTCGGCGCGGCCTCGCAGCTGGAGAAGATCGACATGCTCGACTTCGCCGACACGGTGGCCATCAACAAGTTCGAGCGTCGCGGCGCCAAGGACGCGCTGCGCGACGTGGGTCGCCAGATGGTCCGCAACCGGGAGGCGTTCGGCAAGCAGCCGTCCGACATGCCGGTCTTCGGCACCAGCGCCGCCACGTTCAACGACGACGGTGTCACCGCGCTCTACCAGCACCTCCGCGACCAGCTCGCCGGCCAGGGCCTGCCCGTCACCGAGGGCACCCTGCGCCACGTCGACGTACGACACTCCTCCGGCATCCGGCAGGTCGTCCCCACGGAGCGGGTGCGCTACCTCGCCGAGATCACCGAGACCGTGCGCGGCTACCACGCACGGACCGAGGAGTACGCCGCCGCGGCCAGCCGCGTGCAGCGCCTCGACATCGTCCAGGGGGAGCTCGTCGAGGCGGGCGAGGCCACGGATGGCGTGGGCGGGCTGCTCGAGTCGGCGCGCAAGGCGCTCCCCCACGAGGTCAGCGACCAGATCCAGGCGTGGCCCGCGGTCGTGGAGTCCTACTCCGGTGACGAGCAGGTGGTGAAGGTCCGCGACAAGGAGCTGCACACCAGGCTCACCCGCGAGTCGCTGTCGGGCAACAGGATCCCCCGCGTCGCGCTCCCCCGCTTCACCGACCACGGCGAGCTCGTCCGCTTCTGGCGCAACGAGAACCTGCCGGGCTTCTTCCCCTTCACCGCCGGCGTCTTCCCGTTCAAGCGCGACGGCGAGGACCCGGCCCGGATGTTCGCCGGTGAGGGGGACCCGGCCCGCACCAACCGCCGCTTCAAGATCCTGAGCCAGGACGGCGACGCGACCCGCCTCTCGACCGCCTTCGACTCCGTCACCCTCTACGGCCGCGACCCCGACCCCCGCCCCGACGTCTACGGCAAGGTCGGCACCTCCGGCGTCTCGGTGGCCACCCTGGACGACATGAGGGCGCTGTACGACGGCTTCGACCTGGTCTCCCCGTCGACGAGCGTCTCCATGACGATCAACGGCCCCGCCCCCACCGTGCTGGCGTTCTTCCTCAACACGGTCATCGACCAGCAGGTGGAGAAGTTCCGCGCCGAGCACGACCGGGAGCCGGACGAGGCCGAGCACGCCGAGCTGGCGGCGTACGCCCTGGCCAACGTGCGTGGCACCGTGCAGGCCGACATCCTCAAGGAGGACCAGGGCCAGAACACCTGCCTGTTCTCCACCGAGTTCTCGCTGCGGATGATGGCCGACATCCAGGAGTGGTTCATCGCCCAGAAGGTGCGCAACTTCTACTCGGTGTCCATCTCCGGCTACCACATCGCCGAGGCCGGGGCGAACCCCATCAGCCAGCTCGCGTTCACCCTCGCCAACGGGTTTACCTACGTCGAGGCCTACCTCGCGCGCGGCATGGACATCGACGACTTCGCGCCCAACCTGTCCTTCTTCTTCTCCAACGGCATGGACCCCGAGTACAGCGTGCTCGGACGCGTGGCCCGTCGCATCTGGGCGGTGACCATGAAGGAGAAGTACGGCGCGGCGGAGCGCTCGCAGAAGCTCAAGTACCACGTCCAGACGAGCGGTCGGTCCCTGCACGCGCAGGAGATGGACTTCAACGACATCCGGACCACCCTGCAGGCGCTCATCGCCATCTACGACAACGCCAACAGCCTGCACACCAACGCCTACGACGAGGCGGTCACCACCCCGACCGAGGAGTCCGTGCGCCGGGCGCTGGCGATCCAGCTGATCATCAACCGCGAGTGGGGCATGGCGATGAACGAGAACCCCCTCCAGGGCTCGTTCATCATCGACGAACTCACCGACCTGGTGGAGCGCGCGGTGCTGGAGGAGTTCGACAGCATCAACGAGCGCGGCGGCGTGCTCGGCGCCATGGAGACCGGCTACCAGCGCGGCAGGATCCAGGACGAGTCGATGCTCTACGAGCACCGCAAGCACGACGGCAGCCTGCCGATCGTCGGCGTCAACACCTTCGTCAAGCCCGACTCCGACGTCTCGCCCCCGGAGGTCCAGCTGGCCCGGGCGACCGAGGCCGAGAAGGAGTCGCAGCTGCGTCGCGTACGGGAGTTCCAGGCCGCCCACGGCTCGGAGGCCGCCGAGGCGATCGCGCGGCTCAAGGACGCGGCGGTGTCGGGCGACAACGTCTTCGCCGTGCTGATGGACGCAGCGAGGGTCTGCTCCCTGCAGCAGGTCACCGAGGCCTTCTTCGAGGTCGGCGGGCAGTACCGCCGCAACGTGTGAGCGCCGACGACCTCGGGCATCCCCTCGCGCCCCTCGACCGTGCCGGACCCGTACGCCGGGTGGTCTCCCTGGTCCCCTCGATCACCGAGGCACTCGCGAGCGTGCGACCCGAGGCGGTGGTGGGGGCCACGGAGTGGTGCACCCACCCCGCGGACCTAGACGTGCCGCGGGTGCGGGGCACCAAGAACCCGGACCTGGCCGCGATCGCCGCCCTCTCCCCCGACCTCGTGGTCGCCAACAAGGAGGAGAACCGCGAGCTCGACGTCCGGCGGCTGCGTGATCGAGGCGTCCGCGTCTGGGTGACGGACATCGAGACCGTGCCCCAGGCGCTCCACTCCCTCGGCCGGCTCCTCGACGAGGCGCTGGGGTGGCCGCGCCCGCCGTGGCTGGAGGAGGCGGCCGCGTTGTGGTCCGGTCCACTTCCCCCCGTGACCCGCCGCGTGGTCATCCCCGTCTGGCGGGATCCGTGGATGGCGGTGGGCAGCAGCACCTTCACCGGCGACCTGGCCCGCCGTCTCGGGCTGGCCAACGTGTACGCCGACCACCCGGAGCGCTATCCCCACGTCGACCTGGCGGCCCTCGACGCCGCGGGCGCCGACGTCGTCCTGCTCCCGGACGAGCCCTACTGCTTCACCGCCGACGACGGTCCCGGTGACTTCGCGACCACCCCGACCGAGCTCGTCAGCGGGCGCCTCCTCACCTGGTACGGCCCGTCCCTGGTCGACGCCCACCGGAGCCTGGCACGGCCCGGGAGCTGAACCCCGCCGTCGTCGGGAATGATCGACGTACTGCTTCGGTTGTGACGCATGTAGTTGACCAGTCAACGACACAGCAGTTCGTCCATCCGTCCCCCGCACGTGAGGACCCGCCATGAGCACCGTCGACCTGACCCCCACCGTGGACGTCCGTCGCGCCGAGGACCGCTTCTCCAGCCAGTTCGGTTGGCTGGACTCCAAGCACTCCTTCTCCTTCGGCCACCACTTCGACCAGGCCAACACCCACCACGGGCTGCTGCTGGTCAACAACGACGACGTCGTCGACGCCGGCACCGGCTTCGACACGCACCCGCACCGCGACATGGAGATCGTCACCTGGGTGCTCGACGGTTCCCTGGTCCACCAGGACTCCACCGGCCACAACGGGATCATCTACCCGGGCCTGGCCCAGCGGATGAGCGCCGGTCGCGGGATCATGCACTCGGAGAAGAACGACTCCTGGCGCCTGTCCGGGGACACCCACCGCGACCCGGTCCACTTCGTCCAGATGTGGGTCGTGCCCGACGAGGACGGCATCACCCCCGGCTACGAGCAGCTCGAGATCGACCACGAGCTGCTGTCCGGCGGCCTCGTCCCGGTCGCCTCCGGGATGGACAAGCACGACGGCGAGTCCGCGATCCGGATCAAGAACAAGTTCGCCGCGCTGTACGCCGCGCGCCTGCAACCCGGCCAGTCCGTGCAGCTCCCCGAGGCGCCGTTCCTGCACCTGTTCGTCCCCCGCGGGGCCGTCACCCTCGAGGGCGCCGGTCCGCTCGTCACGGGCGACGCGGTCCGGTTCACCGCGACGGGCGGCCAGAGGGTCACCGCCACCGAGGCGGCCGAGATCCTCGTGTGGGAGATGCACGCCACCGTCGCCGCCTGACCCCCCCCACCCCCGTCCACACCCCCCGCTCTCAGGAAGACCCCATGACCCACCACGACGTCTCGCACAAGACCGCGACGACCACGGCCGAGGTGCACCCGCTCCTCACCACCCGCTGGAGCCCTCGCGGCTTCGACCGGACCCACACCCTCGACGAGCGGACGCTCACCGCGCTCCTGGAGGCCGCCCGCTGGGCCCCGTCGGCCAACAACAGCCAGCCCTGGCGCTTCCTGGTCACCCRTCGCGGCGAGCAGGCGTTCGACGAGATCGCCGACGTCCTCGCCCCCGGCAACCGCACCTGGGCGCCGGCCGCCAGCGCCCTGCTCCTCGTTGCCGCCCAGACCACCGACGAGACCGACCGCCCCCGTCCCTGGGCGCTCTACGACACCGGCCAGGCGGTCTCGGCGCTCAGCGTGCAGGCCGAGGCCGAGGGCCTCTCGGTGCACCAGCTCGGCGGCTTCGACGCCGACGCGGCGCGCCACCGGTTCGACCTCGACGACACGCTGACCCCGGTGGTCGTCGTCGCGGTCGGTCGGCACGACCCGCACGCACAGCTCCCCGAGCCGCTGGCCACCCGGGAGCAGGCCCCGCGCACCCGCGAGCCGCTGGGCGCGCTGCTGCTCGGCGAGCACGACAGCACCCGCGAGGTGGCGTGATGACGACGGACGTGGTCAACGTCGAGGACCGGCAGCGCTACGAGATCGTGCGCGACGGCGTCACCCTGGGCCACGCCGCCTACCAGGAGGCCGATCGGCTGGTGGTCTTCACCCACACCGAGGTGGACCCGTCGCTGGAGGGCCAGGGCATCGGCGGGCTGCTCGTGCGTGCCGCCCTCGACGACGTACGCAGCCGTGGCCTGACCGTGCTGCCGATCTGCCCCTTCGTCCAGGCCTGGATGTCGCGGCACCCCGCCTACGCCGACCTCGACTACCGCAGTCCGGGCAGCACGGTCACGGACTGACCGGAGCCCGACAGGCCCCGTGCCGGGCGGCCGGGAGCACCAGACGTGCCACGACTCCGGCGTGGTCGGAGGGCCACAACCCCGACGCGGTCCTGTCGCCGGGCTCGTCGCCCACCACGGTCGCCCGCGGCGCCTTCACGCCGGGGCTGGCCAGCACGAGGTCGATCCGCGTGGTCAGCGGCTCGGTCGGGTCGGTCAGCGTCGGGTCGAAGCAGCACGTCTCCCCCGCGTCGCGGGGGTGGCTGCGCGTCCACGCGTCCTGCCCGACCCCGGCCAGCAGCCGCGTGTACGCCGCACCGTCGGGCGCGTCGGAGTTGTAGTCCCCGACATACACCATCGGCAGCGCACCCGACTGGGCGGCGACGGCGGCCTGCGCCGCGAGCAGCTCGTCGACCTGGGCGACCCGCACCGCCTCCGCGTCGACGCCCGGGATGCCGAACGCCTCGAGGTGGGAGTTGACGAACCGGAAGTGCGCGCGCCGCGTGGTCACGTCGACGGAGCCCCAGCCGCGGGCCACCGGGAGCACCGTGCCGTTGAAGGGGAAGCTGACGATCGTCTCGTAGGTGCCGGTCCGTGCGTTCGTGACGCCCACGCCGTCCCGGGCCAGGATCACGTCCCGGTCGGCGAGCTGGACGGCGGCGGTCGGTACGGCGGCATCGGCCAGGATCGGGATCGGGGGCGACGCGAAGTTGTTCGCGATGGCCCCCTCGACCGCGGAGTAGTGAACCCCCCGTGCGGCCAGCGCGTCGAGCAGCAGGGCGAGGAAGTCGTAGGCGACGACGGGGTCGGTGGTGGCTCCCGTCTGCGGGTTGAAGGTGTACGTCGTCCAGCGGGTGACCTCCTGCAACCCCACCATGTCGGGGCCGGCCGCCGCGATCTCGTCGGCGATCGCCGCCATCCGCTCGGGAGGCCTGGTGGCCTGCACCGCGGCCCACGTCTGGGTGGCCGCACCGACGATGGCGTTGTTGTCGCCACTGGCCAGTGCCGTGAGGACCGGGGTGAGGTCCGCGCCGAGGTAGAGGTTGCGGGTCATCACCGTTGCCGTCCGGGCATGCGCGTCCGCGTGTCCGTGCCCGTGCCCGTGCCCGTGCGCAGAGGCCGCCGCCGTGGGTGGCGCCGGCGGACCCGCCACGGCCCCCCCGCCGGGTGCCAGCGTGGCGGTCGCAGCCAGCACCGAGGCACACAGGCCGAGGACGAGGGCGCGACGGCGGGCGGGCTTGCGTCCGGCAGAGATGGTCATCTTCGGACCGTGGCACCGTCGGTCGGGAGGCACAAGCCCCATCTGGGGTACGCCCGACTTCCCGGGACGCGGCGCCACGAAGATTCATGCCAGGGAAAAGTAGAACCGCCCACGGTCTCGGGTCCGTGGGCGGTTCTGACGATGAATCTACGTCCCGGTTCTCCTCAGCGCGGTCACGGGCGATCCACACCCGAGCCACGAAACGTCCACGCATGCCCCGGGAAGGGCCCGACGGACGTCCCGGACCACATTTGGTGATGCCTCTGGAGGCACCGCGGAGCTACGGTGAAGTGCTCGGCAGACCCGCCCGTCGGGCGTTGGGAGGGGCCTCGCATGCGACGCCTCAGCTCGTTCCTCGCAGCCACTGCACTGCTTGCCGCCACCGCGCCGCTGGCACTCCTCCCTGTCGCCGCGAGCCGCGGAGTCGGCGCGCAGAGCGCCGTCCCGGAGAACGGCCTCGTCCTCGGCTACTCGATGGACACGCTGTCGCAGGGCACGATCACCGACTCGTCCCCCCACGCCCTCGACGGGCACGTCGTCGCGGGCTCGGGCACCGTGCGGCTCGTCACCGGCCTCGCCGGCTACGGCAGGGCGCTCCAGCTCACCGGCACCCAGCACCAGTACGTCGACGTCCCCCGGTCGCCGCTGCTCGACGTCAACACCTACACGCTCTCCGCGTGGGTGCGCTACACCGGCATCCAGAACGACCAGACCCTCGGCCGGTGGGAGGTCCTGGAGAAGGCAGGCGCGTACTGGATGAACGTCCGGACCAACGGCCTCGTGCGCGTCGGCGGCTTCTACGGCGGCTGCGTGAACGCCAACTGGCAGTTCTTCGACAGCACACGCGCAGTCCCCGTCAACCGCTGGAAGCACATCGCGACGACGTACGACGGCACGTGGCTGCGGATCTACATCGACGGCCGCGCCGCGGGAGCCAGGCAGATCACGGGGCGCACGTGCGCGAGCACCGAGCCGCTCGCGGTGGGCGCGAAGAACAACCCGTCGAAGGGACTGCTGGAGGCCTTCTGGGACGGACGCCTGGACGAGGTCCGCATCTACGACCGGGCGCTGACCGTGACGGAGATCGACCAGCTCGCGGCGCGACCCTGACCTCCGGGTGACGGGTCGGGGACGCACCAGGGCGGATCCCGATGGCGTGGGGCGCCCCGGAGAGGGAGGCTTGACCCACCAGCTCGACGACCGGAGGAACACCATGGACAGCATCCGCACCAGCTTCGCCAACCAAGGCCTCATCCGCCCCCGGGACAGCCGGGTCCTCGGCGGGGTGTGCGCCGGGATCGGGCGCAGGTTCGGCCTCACCCCGTGGATCTCGCGGCTGCTGTTCGTGCTGCTGCTCATGCTCGTGCCGGGCAGCCAGCTGCTGGTCTACCCGCTCCTGTGGATCCTGATGCCGGACGAGGAGAGCCTCACCCCGACCCGGACCACGACGTACCCGGGGGCCTGAGCTCGACCAGCCCGCTGACCTGCCCCCCGAGCCAGGAGCAACTCGATGCCAGTGACCCGAGGCTTCCACCGCCGACGTCCCCCGACACAGGCCGACCGGCTGCCCCCGGGCCAGTACGACACCGGCGCCTCGTGGCCCGTGCTGAGCGCGGAGGCGACACCCCAGACCCCGGCCACTGCGTGGACCTTCACCGTGGACGGGCTCGTCGAGTCGCCGCAGACGTGGACCTGGGAGGAGATGAACGACCTCCCCGGGTCGACGTACGCCGGCGACATCCACTGCGTCACGACCTGGTCGAAGCTCGACGTGACCTTCGCCGGCGTCAGCGTCGACGAGTTCCTGGCCGCGGCCGGACCGACGGCGGACGCCCGCTACGTGCTGGCCCACTCGGTGACCGGCTACACGACCAACGTGCCGCTCGCCGACCTCACCGGCGGGCGCGCTTGGGTGGTCTGGACGTACGACGGCCGGCCGCTTCCGCGCCAGCACGGTGGCCCGGTGCGACTGCTCGTGCCGCACCTCTACTTCTGGAAGTCGGCCAAGTGGGTCAACCGGCTCGAGCTCCTCGCCGAGGACCGCCCCGGCTTCTGGGAGCAGAACGGCTACCACGACCGCGGCGACCCGTGGCTCGAGCAGCGCTACCAGGGGGACTGACATGAGCGACATGGGCGAGCCGGCCCTGATCACCCTGGCGACGGCGTGGACCGACGGCCGGATCATCGAGAAGGACCTTCCGACCCCCAGGACCGTGCGACTGCGGATGCACGTGGAGGGCAGGCCGCCGCACCGACCCGGTCAGCACTACCTGATCCGGCTGCGGGCCCCGGACGACTACACGGCCCAGCGGTCCTACTCGGTGGCCTCCGACTCCGACGACCCCCTGCTGGAGTTCCTCGTCGAGCGGCAGCCCGAGGGTGAGGTGTCGGAGTTCCTGGCCGACGTGGCCGAGGTGGGCGACGTGCTCGAGATGCGCGGGCCCATCGGGGGATGGTTCGTCTGGGACGCGCGGACGCCGGCGGTGTGCCTGGTCGGGGGGACCGGCGTGGTGCCGGCGGTGGCGATGACGCGCACCGCGCGTCGACTCGGCCGGGCCGAGCTGCTGCGGGTGGCGGCCGTGGGTCGCAGCGCCGCAGCGCTCCCGTATGCCGATGAGCTCGAGAGGTTCGGGGCCACGCTCGCCTTCACCCGCGACAGCGCGGGTGTCCGACCACCCGGACCGTTGACCCCCGACGAGCTGCTGCCACTGGTCGAGGGCGCCGACCTCGCGTACGTCTGCGGGTCCGCACGGTTCGCGGCGTACGCCGAGTCCCTCCTCGTCGAGTGCGGCGTCGAGACCCGGTCGATCCGTGTGGAACGTTTCGGGCCGACAGGTCATGATGAGTCATGACCCCAGACGCCGACGTCCACCAGCACATCTCCGAGCTCGTGGCGGAGGAGCACCAGCTCCGCGAGGCGGGCGCCTCCCCGGAGCGTCGGGAGCGGCTCGCCGACCTCGAGCGTCAGCTCGACCAGCTGTGGGACCTGCTGCGCCGACGAGATGCCGCCCGCGAGTTCGGCCAGGACGCCTCCGCGGTCTCCGAGCAGCCGTCGTCGCAGGTCGAGGGATACCTCCAGTAGTCGTTCGGCGACAGGAGGAAGGTCACCGGGCAGGACGCCGTCCGTCCGGAACGGGTGGGAGGCTGCGGGGATGACCAGGTCCACCGAGGTCTCCACCACATGGGCGCAGGCGCTGTCGTGGCGCATGCAGCGGCAGCTTCTCGACCCGGTGGGGTCAGGGTCGGTCGCCGGCGTCGTACGCCGGCTGGGTGCGGTGCTCTCGATGGACGAGTCGCTGGCGGAGCTCGCCGTGCGGACCCGCAGTGCAGCATCCGGGCCCGGCGATCTCGCGGTGGCGCTGGCCGAGGGGCGCGTGATCAAGGCGTTCGCGTTCCGCGGGTCGATGCACTACCTCTCCCCCGAGGAGGGCGGGATCTACCTGGCCCTCCGCTGCGCGGGCCGGCAGTGGGAGCTGCCGAGCTGGGTGGAGCACTACCGACTCACACCGTCGGACTGGCCGGACTTCCGTGCCACCGTGCGTGCAGCGCTCGGCGACGGCCCGTTGACCCTGGCCGAGCTCGGTCGGGAGGTGACGAGGCACCGGGCCTACCGACACCTGAAGCCGGTCTTCGACGAGGGCGCGGGGACCCTGCTCAAGCCGCTGACCTGGCAGGGGGACATGACGATCGGTCCGCCGCGCCACGGCGTGCCCACCTTCCGGACCGTCGAGGACAACCCGCGGTGGCGGGGCATCCCCGAACTCGACGACGCGGGCCCGCGGGCGATCACGGCGTACCTCCGCACCTACGGGCCGGCCACGCCCGAGCACCTCCACTACTGGCTCGGCAACGGCCTGAGCGCGGGTCGTAGACGGATCGACGCCTGGTTCGCCGCGCTCGGCGACCGGCTCGTCGCAGTCGACGTCGAGGGGACGGCGGCGTACGTCGTGGACGAGGACGTGGACGCCCTCGAGGCGTCGGCCCCGTCGGAGGCCGTGCGGTTCCTCCCCGGTCACGACCAGTGGGTGATCGGTCCCGGCACCAAGGACGAGGCCGTCACTCCCCCGTCCCGGCGAGAGCTGATGACACGCAAGGCCAACCCGGTGATCTTCGGCGGAGTCGTGTGCGGGACGTGGGTGCACACGGGTGACGACCTCGCCGTGACCTGGCTGGAGGGACGGCGGCGGCCCGACGCGGAGATCGACCGGGAACGCGGCCGCCTCGCCCACCTTCTCGACCGGGACCTGCGCCTGAGCGTGACCTCCTAGGTGGAAGGATGCCGACATGCCCCCGGGGCCCGCGCTGACGTTCCTCGAGACCGATCGTCTCCTCCTGCGACACCGGCGCGTGGACGAGGCCGACGTCTTCCGACGGCTGTGGCTGGAGCGGGACCCCCGGGTGCCGGCACACCGGAAGATCGATGCCGAGGGACGGCCGTCCGTGGAGGACATCGCCGCCCTGATCCGACGGGAGCGTGACGAGCCCCGCCCGGGCGTCCTGGCGGTGGAGCGCAGGAGCGACGGGGACGTCCTCGGATACTGCGGGCTGGTCTTCCACGGCAACGGCGCACCCGATGAGCCCGAGCTGGCCTACGAGCTGCTCCGTCGGGCCCACGGGTCCGGCTACGCGGCCGAGGCGGCCGGCGCGGTCGTCGCCTGGGCCGACGAGGCGGGCTACCAGCGGCTGTGGGCGACCGTCCGGGCGTGGAACGTCGCCTCCCGCCGCGTCCTGGAGAAGCTCGGATTCCACGAGACGGGCCAGGTCGAGGTCGACGCGCTCCATGGCGACAGCCTGCTGACGGTCAGGTCCCCCGCCAGCACGGCGTGATCGGTCGTGACGGGGTGGGCGTCAGGTGTGTCGTACGACGACGCGACCGCCGTCGACCTCCCACCGCTGGTCCAGCCGGACGTTCTCCAGCAGGCGCCGGTCGTGGGACACCAGCAGGAGCGCCCCGTCGTACGACGCCAACGCCTGCTCGAGCTGCTCGATGGCCGGCAGGTCGAGGTGGTTGGTGGGCTCGTCGAGGACGAGCAGGTTGACCCCGCGTGCCTGCAGCAGCGCCATGGCCGCGCGCGTCCGCTCGCCCGGGGACAGGCGACCGACCTCGCTGGTGACCTGGTCGGCCTTGAGCCCGAACTTGGCGAGGAGGGTCCGCACCTCGGCCTGCGTCAGCTCCGGCACGGCAACCTCGAAGGCGTCCCCGAGCGGCAGGGCGTCGTCCAGGTTGGTGCGGGCCTGGTCGATCACCCCCACGGCCACCGAGGCACCCAGCGACGCGGTGCCCGTGTCGGGGGTCGTGCCGCCCAGCAGCAGCCGGAGCAGCGTGGTCTTGCCGGCACCGTTGGGACCGGTGATGCCGATCCGGTCGCCGGCGTTGACCTGCACGGAGACGGGGCCGAGCCGGAAGTCGCCCAGGCTGCGGGTCGCCTCGTTCAGGGTGGCGACCACCCCGCTGGACCGCGGCGCCGCGGCGATGTCGAACTGCAGGACCCACTCCTTGCGCGGCTCCTCCACCTCGTCGAGCCGCGCGATCCGTGACTCCATCTGGCGGACCTTCTGGGCCTGCTTCTCCGAGGACTCGGTGGCCGCCTTGCGGCGGATCTTGTCGTTGTCGGGGCTCTTCTTCATCGCGTTGCGCACGCCCTGGGAGCTCCACTCGCGCTGCGTGCGGGCCCGCTGCACGAGGTCGGCTCGCGTGCCGGCGTACTGCTCGTAGGCCTCGCGGGCATGGCGCCGGGCGATGGCGCGCTCCTCCAGGAAGGCGTCGTAGCCGCCGTCGTAGACGGTGACCTGGCCCTGGGCCAGGTCGAGCTCGACGATCCGGGTGACGCAGCGTGCCAGGAACTCCCGGTCGTGGGAGACCAGCACAACGCCGCCGCGCAGGCCCTGCACGAACGACTCCAACCGCGCGAGGCCGTCGAGGTCGAGGTCGTTGGTCGGCTCGTCGAGCAGGACCACGTCGAACCGGCTGAGCAGCAGCGCGGCCAGCGCCACACGCGCGGCCTGGCCACCGGACAGCGACGTCATGACGGCGTCGGGGCCCACCTCCAGTCCCAGGTCGGCCAGCACCGGGGCGACTCGGTCCTCCAGGTCCGCCGCTCCGCTCGCCATCCACCGGTCGAAGGCCACCGCGTAGGCGTCGTCGGCTCCCGGCTCGCCCGAGCCGAGCGCCGCCGCGGCGGCTTCCATCACCTCGGTGGCCTCGGTCGCGCCGGTACGCCGGGCGAGGTAGGCCACGACGGTCTCCCCGGGCACGCGCTCGTGCTCCTGGGGCAGCAGCCCGATGAACGCGTCCCTCGGCGCGCAGTCCACGGAG
>NZ_JBFUKA010000023.1:0-47209 GCF_056401085.1 Nocardioides sp. P4_G4 | reverse complement strand
GGACGATGGCGTCAGGCTCGATGGTCGCCGGCATCAACGCGAAGTCAGCGGTTGAGGGGTTGTCGAGCAGGCCCTTCACGACGTTCGTACACGCCACCCGAGCGTCGGTGTCTCTTGCGCTCTGGCCGCTATCGCCGCCGCATCCGGTGAGCACGCCAATCGCCGTCGCCATCACAGCGACCCCCGTCCTCTTACGTTCCCCGTCACGCGGTCACGACAGGCAACAGCGGGGCACGGCGGGCCTGTTCGACCAACTCGGTCGCCTTAACTCAGGTCACGACCCGGGCGCTCACCAGCCGCGCTCGCGCCACTCGGCCACGTGTGGCCGCTCAGCGCCGAGGGTCGAGTCGTTGCCATGGCCRGGGTAGAACCACGTGCTGTCGGGGAGGGCGCCGAAGAGCTTGGTCTCCACGTCGCCGAGCAGCCGCTGGAAGGCGCCGGCGTCACCGCGGGTGTTGCCGACCCCGCCCGGGAAGAGAGAGTCGCCGGTGATGAGGTGTCCGCCGTCCTGCGGCCAGTACAGGCAGATCGAGCCCGGCGTGTGACCGGCCACGTGGATGACCTCGAGGTCGCACGTGCCGACGGCGATCCGGTCACCGTCACCGACCCGACGGGTCACCTCGACGCCGGTCTGCTCGGTGATGGCGTCGGCGTCCGCCTCACCGGCCACGACCGTCGCCCCGGTCGCGGCGACGACCTCGGCCAGCGCGCGGTGGTGGTCCCAGTGCTGGTGGGTCGTGACCACGGTGGTCAGCGACCGGTCCCCGATGAGCTCGAGCAGCCGGGGAGCCTCGGACGCGGCGTCGACGAGGACGAGCTCACCGGTCTCCGTGCACTCCAGGAGGTAGCAGTTGTTGGACATGTCGGCGTCGACCGCCACCTTGGTGACGGTCAGGCAGCGGATGCGGCGTACGTCGGGGGTGCCGCCGGGCGAGACGTCGCCCGTGTAGTCGTCCTGCTGGTCGTCGTTCACCACGAGGGCACCTCCGGGAGTCGGTCCTGGTCGACGGTGAGGTCCGCGCCGTCGCCGCGGCCGGTCAGCCACCACCCCAGGGAGGCGGCGTCGCCGGTGACGTTGGYCACGGCGGCGCCGTCGCCGAGGTCCCACGTCCGGGCCAGGTCGCGGGCCATCACGCGGAACGGCTGTGGGTAGGGACGCTTCGTCATCGACTCGATGAGCACGGCGCAGAACGCGTCGGGCCACTCGGTCGCCGAGTAGTCGGCGCCGAGGTCGGCGTGATGGATCTCCACCTCGCGCAGGCGCATCAGCGGCACGGAGGCCACCGCCATCGACTGGCCGCCGGGGGTCCGCTCGAAGTGGGCGTGCCAGGTGTCGCCGGCGAGCGCCGCCGCGGCCCGGTCGAAGGTGTGGGTCGAGGCCAGCAGACGCTCCCGCAGCTCGCTGACCTCGGCCTTTGCCAGCTCGTCGATGTCGGCGTCGCGCGACTCGGGGGAGGCGTACATGGGTCGCTCCTCGCCGCGCGCCGCGGCGCCCAGCACCTGCTCGAGGGCCTCGCCGTTGAGCGCCACGTGGGCCACGACGTGGGCTCGGGTCCACCCCGGCAGCAACGAGGGACGACGCATCTCGTCGTCGTCGAGGCCGTCCACCGTGCGCACGAGACGTGGGTTGGCCTCGGCCAGGAGGTCGAGCTGGGCGGGCACCCACGGTGGGGTCCCGGCCCCGGGTCGTGGGGGAGCGGTGTCGGTCATGGTTGTCATTCAACACACACGTAGGGGTGCTGTGCAGCCCCGTAGGATCGAGAACTGACCGCGCGGCGGGTTGCAACCCGGCGCGGTGTGACGAACACTTGTTCGAACCCATCGTCTGCTCGAGCGACCGCTCGGACCCGGACCCCCCTGTGCAGTGAGGACTACTGTGGCCGACCAGCTGATCATCCGCGGCGCCCGCGAGCACAACCTCAAGGACGTCTCGCTCGATCTCCCGCGCGACGCGCTCATCGTCTTCACGGGGCTCTCGGGCTCCGGCAAGTCGAGCCTCGCGTTCGACACGATCTTCGCCGAGGGCCAGCGTCGCTACGTCGAGTCGCTGTYGGCGTACGCACGCCAGTTCCTCGGCCAGATGGACAAGCCCGACGTCGACTTCATCGAGGGCCTGTCGCCCGCGGTGTCGATCGACCAGAAGTCGACCTCCAAGAACCCGCGCTCGACCGTCGGCACCATCACCGAGGTCTACGACTACCTCCGTCTGCTCTACGCGCGCGCCGGACGACCGCACTGCCCCGTCTGTGGGGCCCCGATCGAGCGGCAGACCCCGCAGCAGATCGTGGACAAGGTCCTGACCCTGGAGGAGGGTGCCCGCTTCCAGGTGCTGGCCCCGGTCATCCGTGGTCGCAAGGGCGAGTACGTCGAGCTGTTCCGGCAGCTGCAGACCGACGGCTTCAGCCGTGCCCGGGTCAACGGCGAGACCTACCAGCTCGCCGAGCCGCCCAAGCTGGACAAGCAGAAGAAGCACACCATCGAGGTCGTCGTCGACCGGCTCGCGGTCAAGGAGTCGAGCAAGCGCCGGCTGACCGACTCGGTCGAGACCGCGCTGCGCCTCGCGAGCGGACTGGTGGTCTTCGACTTCGTCGACCTCGACGCCAAGGACCCGGGCCGCGAGATGCGGTTCTCCGAGCGGATGGCGTGCCCCAACGAGCACACCATCGACACCGACGAGCTCGAGCCGCGCTCCTTCTCCTTCAACTCGCCCTTCGGTGCCTGCCCCCAGTGCCACGGCCTCGGCACCCGGATGGAGGTCGACCCGGAGCTGGTCGTCCCCGACCCTCGCGCCACCCTGGGCGAGGGGGCCATCCAGCCCTGGAGCAACGCCCACGTCGCCGACTACTTCCTGCGCCTGATGAACGCCCTCGGCGAGGAGCTCGGCTTCGACCTCAACACCCCGTGGGACGAGATCGGCCAGAAGGCCCGCACGGCGATCCTCGACGGCCACAAGACCAAGGTCCACGTGGTCACCAAGAACCGCTACGGTCGCCAGCGCTCCTACTACGCCGCCTTCGAGGGCGTCCGCCCCTACATCGAGCGGCGGCACAACGAGGCCGAGTCGGACACCAGCCGGGAGCGCTTCGAGGGCTTCATGCGCGAGGTGCCCTGCCCGGCCTGTCAGGGCAGCCGGCTCAAGCCCGTCTCGATGTCGGTGACCCTCGGCCAGCGCGAGGAGGGAGGCAAGAACATCGCCGAGGTCTGCGCCCTGCCGATCAACGAGGCCGCCGACTACCTCAACACCGTCGAGCTCTCCCAGCGGGAGAAGCAGATCGCCGAGCAGGTGCTCAAGGAGATCCAGCAGCGGCTCAACTTCCTGCTCGACGTCGGCCTCGACTACCTGTCGCTGGACCGGCCCTCCGGCTCGCTGTCCGGGGGAGAGGCGCAGCGCATCCGGCTGGCCACCCAGATCGGTGCCGGCCTCGTCGGGGTCCTCTACGTCCTCGACGAGCCCTCCATCGGTCTCCACCAGCGCGACAACCAGCGCCTCATCGAGACCCTGGTGCGCCTCAAGGAGCTCGGCAACACCCTCATCGTGGTCGAGCACGACGACGACACCATCCGCACGGCCGACTGGGTCGTCGACATCGGTCCCGGCGCCGGTGAGCACGGCGGCCAGGTCGTGCACAGCGGCAGCGTCAAGGACCTCTACGAGCACCCCGACTCGATTACCGGCCAGTACCTCTCGGGTCGCCGGCAGATCCCGGTCCCCGAGGTACGCCGCCCGCGCACGAAGGGTCGCGAGCTCACCGTGCACGGGGCCAAGGAGAACAACCTGCGCAACGTCGACGTGAGCTTCCCGCTCGGCGTCTTCTGTGCGGTGACCGGCGTCTCCGGCTCGGGCAAGTCGACCCTGGTCAACGACATCCTCTACACCTCGCTGGCCAAGCAGATCTACAACGCCCGGACCGTGCCCGGCCGGCACACCCGGATCAGCGGCACCGAGCACGTCGACAAGGTCATCCACGTCGACCAGTCGCCCATCGGACGCACGCCGCGGTCCAACCCCGCGACGTACACCGGTGTCTTCGACCACGTCCGCAAGCTCTTCGCGGCGACGCCCGAGGCCAAGGTGCGCGGCTACCTGCAGGGCAGGTTCTCCTTCAACGTCAAGGGCGGTCGCTGCGAGGCGTGCTCCGGCGACGGCACCATCAAGATCGAGATGAACTTCCTGCCGGACGTCTACGTCCCGTGCGAGGTCTGCCACGGCGCCCGCTACAACCGCGAGACGCTCGAGGTGCACTACAAGGGGAAGACCATTGCCGAGGTCCTCGACATGCCGATCGAGGAGGCCGCCGAGTTCTTCGCGGCCGTCCCGCCGATCGCGCGGCACATGAAGACGCTCTGCGAGGTGGGCCTCGGCTACGTCCGCCTCGGCCAGCCGGCCACGACGCTCTCGGGCGGCGAGGCCCAGCGCGTCAAGCTCTCCAGCGAGCTGCAGAAGCGCTCGACCGGCCGCACGGTCTACGTCCTCGACGAGCCCACCACCGGCCTGCACTTCGAGGACATCCGCAAGCTGCTGCTCGTGCTCGGCAAGCTCGTCGACGCCGGCAACACGGTGCTGGTGATCGAGCACAACCTCGACGTCATCAAGACCGCCGACTGGCTCGTCGACATGGGTCCCGAGGGTGGCTCGCGCGGCGGCATCGTGGTCGCCGAGGGCACCCCCGAGACCGTCGCCGCCCACCCCGACAGCCACACCGGGCGCTACCTGGTGCCGATGCTGGAGGGACGTGCGGCCAAGCAGCCCCGCGGACGCCTGTCGCCCAAGGAGGAGCCGCCCACGCGGCTGGCCAAGAAGGCCGCGAGGAATGCCGCGGCCAAGAAGTCGGCCGCCAAGCGCAAGGCGTCGACCTAGGAGCAGGTCCGGACGGCGCCTTCCGGCCGGGCCGCTGGGTGTCGTCGCCTACCGTGGACGACACCCGTTGACCTGATCGAGAGGCCACCCCCCCATGAGCACCGAGCACCCCGTCTCCCGTCGTCGCTTCACCGCGATCGCGTCCGCCGGGCTGACGCTCCCCGTCCTCGCCGCCTGCGGGTCCGGGGACTCGGGCACGGGGACCGACTCGTCCTCGGGTTCGTCCGGCGCGGGCTCGGCCGGCGGTGTCCTCGCGAGCACCTCCGACATCCCGGTGGGCGGGTGCGCGGTCTTCGAGGCCGACAAGGTCGTCGTCACCCAGCCGACCGAGGGCGACTTCAAGGCGTTCAGCTCCATCTGCACCCACCAGGGGTGCGCCGTCAGCGCGTCCACCGAGGGTGACATCCCGTGCAACTGCCACGGCAGCCGGTTCTCCCTGGAGGACGGCTCGGTCATCACCGGGCCCGCCACGGCCCCGCTCAACGGGGTCACGATCTCCGTCAAGGGCGACAAGATCACCTTGGCGTGACCGACCCCGGGCACCCGTTCGAGGGGGCCGTGCCGGGCCCCGGTCACCACCCCGCTGGGGCTGTCCCCGGCCGCCCGTAGGGTTGTCGTGTGGCCACCCCCAGCAGCTATCGACCCGCCCCCGGGTCGATCCCGACCGACCCGGGGGTCTACCGGTTCCGCGACGCCAAGGGGCGGGTGATCTACGTCGGCAAAGCCAAGAGCCTGCGTCCGCGCCTCTCGTCGTACTTCCAGGACATCGGCAACCTGCACCCCCGCACCGCGAGCATGGTGACCACCGGCGCGAGCGTCGAGTGGACCGTGGTCAAGACCGAGGTCGAGGCCCTCCAGCTGGAGTACAGCTGGATCAAGGAGTTCGACCCGCGCTTCAACGTGAAGTACCGCGACGACAAGTCCTACCCCTGGCTCGCCGTCACGCTCGGTGACGAGTTCCCACGGGTGATGGTGGGGCGTGGCGCCAAGCGCAAGGGCACCCGCTACTTCGGTCCCTACGGCCACGCCTGGGCCATTCGCGAGACCGTCGACCTGCTGCTGCGCGTGTTCCCCATGCGCTCGTGCAGCAACGGCGTCTTCAAGCGCTCCAGCCAGATCGGCCGTCCCTGCCTGCTCGGCTACATCGACAAGTGCGCGGCGCCCTGCGTCGGCAACGTCACCCCGGAGGAGCACCGGCGCATCGTCGAGGACTTCTGCGACTTCATGGCCGGCAACACCAATGCCTTCGTGCGCCGCATCGAGCGCGAGATGTATGCCGCCTCCGAGGCGATGGACTTCGAGAAGGCCGCCAGGCTCCGTGACGACCTCGGTGCGATGCGCAAGGCGCTGGAGAAGCAGGCGGTGGTGCTCGGCRACGGCACCGACGCCGACGTCATCGCGCTCGCCGAGGACCCGCTCGAGGTGGCGGTCCAGATCTTCTACGTGCGCGGCGGCCGGATCCGCGGCCAGCGTGGCTGGGTCGCCGACCGCTCCGACGACGGTGACACCCCCGCACTGGTCCAGGACTTCCTGCTCCAGCTCTACGGCGGCGCCGCGGCCGACGACGACGCCTCCTCGATCCCGCGCGAGGTGCTGGTGCCCGCCCTGCCCCCCGATGCGGCGGTGCTCGAGGACCTGCTCAGCGACATCCGGGGGAGCCGGGTGGCCATCCGGGTCCCGCAGCGGGGGGCCAAGCTCGACCTGCAGGGGACCGTCGGACGCAACGCGTCGCAGGCCCTCGCGCTCCACAAGACCAAGCGCGCCAGCGACCTGACCACCCGCAACCGTGCCCTCGAGGAGATCCAGAAGGCACTGGGCCTCGACGAGGTGCCGCTGCGCATCGAGTGCTACGACGTCTCCAACCTCCAGGGCACCGAGGTGGTGGCCTCGATGGTGGTCTTCGAGGACGGGCTGCCGCGCAAGGGGGAGTACCGCCGGTTCGTCATCAGGGGCGAGGACGGTGCCGAGCAGGTCGGGCAGAACGACGTCGCCCACATGCACCAGGTCATCACGCGCCGGTTCCGCCGGCTCCTCGACGAGCAGGCCCGCTCCGAGGCCGTGAGCACCGAGTCGGGTCCGATGCTGGTCGATCCCGAGACCGGTCGGCCACGCAAGTTCGCCTACGCACCCGGGCTGGTGGTCGTCGACGGCGGACCGCCCCAGGTGGCGGCGGCCCAGCAGGCCCTCGCCGAGCTCGGCATCGACGACATCCCGGTGTGCGGCCTGGCCAAGCGGCTCGAGGAGGTGTGGCTGCCCGACGAGGAGGACCCGGTGATCATGGCGCGCACCAGCGAGGGGCTCTACCTCCTCCAGCGGGTGCGTGACGAGGCCCACCGGTTCGCGATCACCCACCACCGCTCCCGGCGCTCCAAGACCATGGTGGAGAGCGTGCTCGACGACGTGCCCGGGCTGGGGGAGGTCCGTCGCAAGACCCTGCTCAAGCACTTCGGGTCCCTCAAGAAGCTCCGTGAGGCCGACACCGACGAGATCGCCCTGGTGCCGGGCATCGGCCCCCGCACCGCCGCGTCGATCAAGGAGGCGGTCGCCGGTGCGGCCGCGACCCGCAAGACTGGAGGCCCGCGGATCAACACCGCCACGGGCGAGATCGAGGAGGACTGATGGATCCGCAGCCGGCCGAGCTGGTCATCGTGACGGGCATGACGGGCGCCGGGCGCAGCACGGCGGCCAAGGAGCTCGAGGACCTCGGCTTCTTCGTCGTCGACAACCTGCCGCCCACCTTGGTGCGCGACGTCGTGCGCCTCGTCGACGACAACCACGGGATCGGCCAGCCCATCGCCGTGGTCGTCGACGTGCGCTCGGGCTCGTTCTTCGACTCCCTCCAGGCCAACCGCCACCAGGGCGTCACCGGGCGACCGACCACGTTGCTGTTCCTCGAGGCCACCGACGAGGTCCTCGTCCGCCGCCAGGAGGCCGCCCGGCGGCCCCACCCCCTGCAGGGCAGCGGCCGTCTCCTGCACGGCCTGCACCGGGAGCGTGAGGTGCTGGCCGAGCTGCGGGGCGACGCCGACGTGGTCATCGACACCACCAACCTCAACGTCCACCAGCTCACGGACCGCATCGCCGAGGCCTTCGGCACCGCGGAGTCGACGCGGCTCAAGGTCACCGTCACCAGCTTCGGCTTCAAGTACGGCATCCCGGTCGACGCCGACTTCGTGGCCGACATGCGCTTCCTGCCCAACCCGTTCTGGGTCCCGGAGCTGCGGGCGCTCAACGGGCGCGACGAGGCGGTCGCGACGTACGTCAAGGAGCGCCCCGGCGCCGCCGACTTCCTCGAGCAGTACGTCCCGGTGCTGGAGACCGCGGCGGAGGGCTACCTGCGCGAGGGCAAGCGATTCATGACGGTGGCCATCGGCTGCACCGGCGGCAAGCACCGCAGCGTGGCGATGACCGAGGAGATCGCCGCCCGCCTGCGCCACCTGGGTCACGACACCGGCGCCCGGCACCGCGACCTGGGCCGGGAGTGAGCTGATGGCACGCGACACCGCCCAGGCTGCCGTCGCCCTGGGTGGCGGGCACGGTCTGTTCGCCACCCTGAGCGCCCTGCGGCGCCTCGAGGCCGAGCTCACCATCGACTCGCTCACCGCGATCGTCACCGTCGCCGACAACGGCGGCTCCTCCGGTCGGCTCCGCGGGGAGTTCGGCGTGCTGCCGCCCGGCGACCTGCGGATGGCCCTGGCCGCCCTGTGCCGCGACGACGAGTGGGGTCGCACGTGGGCCGAGGTCGTCCAGCACCGCTTCAAGGGCGAGGGCGACATGCACGGCCACGTGATCGGCAACCTGCTGATCGTCGGGCTGTGGGAGCTGATGGGGGACCCCGTGCGGGCCCTCGACTGGGTCGGCCGGCTCCTCGGCGCCCAGGGTCGGGTGCTGCCGATGGCGGTGACTCCGATGGACATCACCGCCGAGGTGCGCGGGCTGGACGCCACGGACCGCGCCCGCACCACCACGGTGCGCGGCCAGGTGGAGGTCGCGACGACCGAGGGAGACATCGTCTCGGTGGCCCTGGACCCACCGACGCCGCAGGCCTGCCCGGAGTCCGTCGAGGCCATCATGGGCGCGGACTGGGTGTTCCTCGGCCCCGGCTCGTGGTTCACCTCGGTGATCCCGCACCTGATGGTCCCCGGCCTGCGCGAGGCCCTGGTGAGCACCGCGGCCCGGCTGGTCGTGGTCCTCAACCTCGAGCCGCAGGAGGGGGAGACCCCCGGCTTCGGGCCGGAGGACCACCTCTCTGCCCTGTTCGAGCACGCTCCCGACCTCAAGATCCACACGGTCCTCGCGGACCGGGGCAGCGTGGCGCACCCCGACGAGCTGCGCAGGCTCGTCACGTCCTCCGGCGCCGAGCTGGTGCTGGCCGACGTGGCGGCAGACGACGCCTCCGACCGGCACGACCACGCGCGCCTCGCGGCAGCCTTCGAGGAGATCGTCTCGCGCGTCTGAGACCCCCACCGCCCGTCGGGGTGAGGGGCGGCGACCGATCGCGTGCGTGATTGCCGGACATGATTGACCGGCATGGCAGGATCGGGGCCATGGCGATGACGGCACAGGTGAAGGCAGAGCTCGCCAACACCCAGATCACCAAGACCTGCTGCCGGAAGGCCGAAGTCGCCTCGATGTTGCGCTTCGCGGGCGGGCTCCACATCGTCAGTGGGCGCATCGTGGTGGAGGCCGAGCTGGACACCGGCGCTGCGGCCCGCCGCCTGCGCAAGGACATCGCCGAGGTCTACGGCCACCAGTCCGACGTGGTCATGGTCCAGGGCAACGGCATCCGCCGTGGCAGCCGCTACATCGTGCGCGTGGTCAAGGACGGTGAGGCGCTGGCGCGCCAGACCGGCCTGCTGGACCAGCGCGGGCGCCCGGTGCGTGGACTCCCGCCGGCCGTGGTCTCCGGCGGCGGCTGCGACGCCGTCGCCGCCTGGCGCGGTGCCTTCCTCGCCCACGGCTCGCTGACCGAGCCCGGTCGCTCCTCGTCCCTCGAGATCACCTGCCCCGGCCCCGAGGCCGCGCTCGCCATCGTCGGGGTGGCCCGCCGCCTGGGCATCTCCTCCAAGGCCCGCGAGGTCCGCGGCGTGGACCGCGTCGTGATCCGCGACGGGGACGCCATCGGTGCGTTGCTCACCCGTCTCGGGGCGCACGAGTCCCTGATGGCCTGGGAGGAGCGCCGGATGCGCCGCGAGGTCCGCGCCACCGCAAACCGGCTCGCCAACTTCGACGACGCCAACCTGCGCCGCTCCGCCCGCGCGGCCGTCGCCGCCGGGGCCCGCGTCGAGCGGGCCCTGGAGATCCTGGCCGAGGAGGTTCCCGACCACCTCAAGCTCGCCGGCCACCTGCGGCTCGAGCACAAGCAGGCCAGCCTCGAGGAGCTCGGGCAGCTCCACGACCCGGTGCTGACCAAGGACGCGATCGCCGGCCGGATCCGCCGGCTGCTCGCCATGGCCGACAAGCGCGCCGAGGAGCTCGGCATCCCCGACACCGAGGCGTCCCTGACGCCCGAGATGTTGGCCGAGGAAGCCTGAGCGGGACCGCGCCGGCGGACCCTGGGTCCGCGGTCCTGCGACCGTTCGCTGTTACCTGTACGTACGCCGATACGGCCCCCGGCACGCGACGAGCCAGCGCGATAGGGTCGTCGCAGACGCCGACGTGCGCGCCTGCGTGCCGTCGAGCCACCTGAACCCCACACGCTCGTTTCCCTGAGGAGTACCGCAGTGACTGTTCGCGTAGGTATCAACGGCTTCGGCCGCATCGGCCGCAACTTCTTCCGCGCCGTGCGCGCGTCGGGCGCCGACATTGAGATCGTCGGCGTCAACGACCTGACCGACAACGCGTCGCTCGCCCACCTGCTCAAGTACGACACGATCCTGGGCCGCCTCGACGCCGACGTGACCAGCGACGACACCTCGATCAAGGTCGGCGACCAGACGATCACGGCCTTCGCCGAGCGCGACCCGGCCAACCTCAAGTGGGGCGACCTCGGTGTCGACGTCGTCGTCGAGTCCACCGGCTTCTTCACCGACGCGACGAAGGCCCACGCCCACGTCGACGCCGGCGCCAAGAAGGTCATCATCTCGGCGCCCGCCTCCAACGAGGACATCACCGTCGTGATGGGCGTCAACCACGAGCTCTACGACCCGGCCAAGCACACGGTCATCTCCAACGCCTCGTGCACGACCAACTGCCTCGCCCCGATGGCCAAGGCCCTCCACGAGGAGTTCACGATCGTCAAGGGCCTGATGACGACCGTGCACGCCTACACGGCCGACCAGAACCTGCTCGACAACATCCACAAGGACCCGCGCCGCGCCCGCGCCGCCGCCCTCAACGTGGTGCCCACCTCGACCGGCGCCGCCAAGGCCATCGGCCTGGTCATGCCCGAGCTCAAGGGCAAGCTCGACGGCTACGCACTGCGCGTCCCGGTCCCGACCGGCTCCGCCACCGACCTCACGTTCGAGGCCGGCCGCGAGACCTCTGTCGAGGAGGTCAACGCCGCGGTCGAGAAGGCCGCCGACGGCCGCTACCTCAAGTACTCCACCGACCCGATCGTCTCCTCCGACATCGTCACCGACCCGGCGTCGTGCATCTTCGACGCACCGCTGACCAAGGTCATCGGCAACCAGGTCAAGGTCGTCGGCTGGTACGACAACGAGTGGGGCTACTCCAACCGTCTGGTCGACCTCATCGGTTACGTCGGCGAGACCCTCTGACGTGTCGGACATCGCCTCCCTGGGGGACCTGCGCGGCAAGCGCGTCCTGGTCCGCTCGGACCTCAACGTGCCGCTGGACGGCGGCCGCATCACCGACGACGGGCGGATCCGCGCGAGCGTCCCGACCATCACGCAGCTCTCCGAGGCCGGCGCCCGCGTCGTCGTGACCGCCCACCTGGGCCGTCCCGACGGCGCGCCGGACGCCAGGTACAGCCTGGCCCCGGTCGCCGCGCGCCTCGGCGAGCTGCTCGGGCAGGACGTCGCGTTCGCGACCGACACGGTGGGCGAGAGCGCCACCGAGACGGTCGCGGCGCTGCAGGACGGTCAGGTCGCCCTGCTCGAGAACGTCCGCTTCAACGCGGGCGAGACGAGCAAGGACGACGAGGTGCGCGCCTCGTTCGCCGGCCAGCTCTCCCAGCTCGCCGACGCGTTCGTCTCCGACGGCTTCGGCGTCGTGCACCGCAAGCAGGCCAGCGTGTACGACGTGGCGCTGCGCCTGCCGTCGGCCATGGGCGGCCTCGTGGCCAAGGAGATCGACGTGCTGCGTCGCCTCACGGTCGAGCCCGAGCGCCCGTACGTCGTCGTGCTCGGCGGGTCGAAGGTCTCCGACAAGCTCGGGGTGATCGACAACCTGCTGGGCAAGGCCGACAAGCTGCTCATCGGTGGCGGCATGGTCTTCACCTTCCTCAAGGCCCAGGGCCACGAGGTCGGCAAGAGCCTGCTCGAGGAGGACCAGCTCGACACCTGCCGGCGCTACCTCGCGGAGGCGACCGAGCGGGGTGTGGAGATCGTGCTGCCGACCGACGTCGTGGTGGACACCACGTTCCCGTCGGCCGACCACGATCCCGAGCCGCGGGTGGTGGCCGCCGACGCCATCCCCGCCGACGCGCTCGGTCTCGACATCGGACCCGACTCCGGTGCCGCGTTCGCGGCCGCGCTGGCCGACGCCCGGACGGTGTTCTGGAACGGCCCGATGGGCGTCTTCGAGGTCGACGCCTTCGCGGAGGGCACCCGTGCCGTCGCGCAGGCGCTCACCGAGGTCGACGGCCTGTCCGTGGTCGGTGGTGGCGACTCCGCCGCCGCGGTCCGCAAGCTGGGCTTCGACGAGGCCGCCTTCGGCCACATCTCCACCGGCGGCGGCGCCAGCCTCGAGTTCCTCGAGGGCAAAGAGCTGCCCGGCATCGCCGTACTCGAAAGGAAATGACCGCATGAGCCGCACCCCGATCATGGCCGGCAACTGGAAGAGCAACCTCAACCACCAGGAAGCCGTGGTGCTCGTCCAGAAGCTCGCCTGGACCCTGTCGGACAAGCGCCACGACTACGGCAAGGCCGAGGTGGTCGTGGTGCCGCCGTTCACCGACCTGCGCTCGGTGCAGACGATGGTCGACGGCGACCGTCTCTCCCTCAAGTACGGCGCCCAGGACGTGTCCATGCACGACGGCGGCGCCTACACGGGTGAGATCTCGGCGGCCATGCTGGCCAAGCTCGGCTGCTCGTACGTCGTCGTCGGGCACAGCGAGCGTCGCGAGCACCACGCCGAGTCCGACGAAACGGTCAACGCCAAGGCCCACAAGGCACTGGCCGCGGGCATGACGCCCATCGTGTGCGTCGGCGAGGGGCTCGAGGTCCGCAAGGCCGGCGAGCAGGTCCCCTACACCCTGGCCCAGGTCGACGGCTCGCTCGCGGGCTTCACCGCCGAGCAGGTCGCCGGCCTCGTGATCGCCTACGAGCCCGTGTGGGCCATCGGCACCGGTGAGGTCGCCACGCCCGAGGACGCGCAGGAGGTCTGCGGGGCGATCCGCGAGCGCATCCGCGAGGTCCACGGCGACGACGCGGCGGACGGCGTACGCATCCAGTACGGCGGCTCGGTGAAGGCGGCGAACGTCGCCGGGATCATGGCCAAGCCGGACGTCGACGGGTGTCTCGTCGGGGGTGCGAGCCTCCAGGTCGACGAGTTCGGCGGAATCTGCCGGTTCTACGAGATGCCGGTCCTCTGATCCGTGACCGTGTGACGTAGGCTTCCGCTCGTGATTCCGCTCTTCACCATCCTGCTCGTCATCACGAGCCTGATCCTCATCCTGCTGGTGCTGCTCCACAAGGGCCGCGGCGGCGGACTGTCGGACATGTTCGGTGGCGGGGTCTCCAGCACCCTGGGAGGTTCGTCCGTCGCCGAGCGCAACCTCGACCGGTTCACCATCGGGGTCGGCATCATCTGGTTCGCCTGCATCATCGCCTTGGGCCTGCTCAAGGCGTACACCTGACGTTCTGTTGACGGGGATCGTGTCCCCGGCGACCTCGTCGCCGGGTCTTGAGCAAGGAGAAACACGTGGCTGGTGGTGGCGGAAACGCGATCCGAGGTAGTCGGGTCGGTGCCGGCCCGATGGGCGAGGCGGAGCGCGGCGAGGCGGCTCCCCGCCAGGCGGTGACCTACTTCTGCTCGCACGAGCACCGGTCGGTGGTGACCTTCTCGGTCGAGGCCAACGTCCCCGAGTCGTGGGACTGCCCCAAGTGCGGCCTCCCGGCCAGCCTCGACAGTGACAACCCGCCGCCGGCGCCGAAGATCGAGCCGTACAAGACGCACCTCGCCTACGTGAAGGAGCGTCGCTCGGAGACCGAGGCGGCGGACATCCTCGACGAGGCGATCCAGCTGCTCCGCAGCCGCCGCAAGTCCGGCGACATCATCTTCTGACGCCGACCGGGCACTTCCTGGCGGTTCGCTGAGGCCGACCGGGCACTTCCGTGCCGTTTGAAGGCGCCGACCGGGCATCTCCGTGCGTTGTGCGCCGGCCTGTGGATGAAGGCCGACGTGTGACCCCGGATTCGGGCAGCGTGGGCGCATGGGCCGACGACTTCCAACCTGGTGTCGCGACGCGATCCTGCTCGGAACAGATGCGCCGTTCCCGGTCGACCGCCCGTTCACGGCGGCGTACGCCGAGTCGGCCGGCGTCGGTGCGCGCCTGAGACGTCGGCTCGTGGAGACCGGGCTGCTGCGTCCCGTGCTGCGGGGGGTGCTGGTCGCCACGCAGGTGCCCGACTCGCTGCGTCTCCGGGTGAGCGCGGTGCGGCTCGTGGTCCCCGACCACGCCGTCGCGGTGGACCGACTGGCGGCCTGGATCCACGGGGTCGATGCCCTGCCCCGCAGTGCGATCCACGAGATGCCGGCCCTCGACGTGTTCAGCCGGGACGGCAGCAGGATGCGGCGCGGTGGCGTCCACAGCGGCGTACGCGACCTGGTGCCGCGCGACGTCATGGTCATCGGCGGACTCCAGGTGACGACGCCACTGCGGACCGCGTGCGACCTCGGTCGGTTGCTCTGGAGGTACGACGCGCTGGGCGCGATCGACGGCTTCCTGCGGATCGGCGTCGACCAGGGCGAGGTGCTCCGTGAGGCGGAGCGCTTCAAGGGCTTCCGTGGAGTCGTCCAGCTCCGGGCGTTGGCGCCCCTGGGGGACAGCGGCGCGGAGTCGCAGCCGGAGAGCGCCCTCCGACTGCACTGGCACGAGGCGCAGCTGCCCAGGCCGCAGACCCAGATCTGGGTGTACGACGGCGACGTACCGCGGTTCCGCATCGACCTCGGTCACGAGGAGACGCGATACGGGGCGGAGTACTTCGGTGAGGAGTGGCACGACGAGGACCGGCGGGAGCACGACGAGGCGCGGATCCGCTGGCTGGAGGACGAGAGGGACTGGGTCATGGGCGTCTTCTTCAAGCACCACGTGTACGGCCAGGACCTCGTCGGTCTGCGCCTGCGGGAGGGGTTCGAGCTCGCGCGCCGGCAGCTCGGCCTGGGCGGGACGACGTACATCGATCTGGGTCGCTGACCATCCAAACGCGCGCAGGTGCCCGGTCGGCACGGTCCAGGCGCCAGGAAGTGCCCGGTCGGCACGGTCCAGGCGCCATGAAGTGCCCGGTCGGTCAGAGGGAGGACGCGGCAGCCTCGTCGAGAAGCCAGAGCGTCTCGTCCGTCCCGACCACACCCCGCGCGGGGATCTCGTGGACGTCGCCACCGGCGAGCGCGGAGGCGACGGCGTCGGCCTTCTCCGCCCCGCTGACCAGGAACCACACGGCCTTGGCGCGGTCCATGGCCTCGAAGGTCAGCGACACCCGGTCCGGCGGCGGCTTGGGAGAGTCGTGCACCGCGATCGCGATCTGGTCGGTCTCGTCCAGCCCCGGGTGACCGGGGAAGAGGGACGCGATGTGGCCGTCCGGCCCGACGCCGAGCATCAGGACCTCGAAGAACCCGACGCCCTGCGTGCGCATCGCGTGGGAGTACGCCGCCGCCGCGTCCTCCGCGGTCGCCACGGCGTCCGCGGCGGGGACCTCGTGCACGTTGTCCGGGTCCACACCCAGCCCGTCCAGCAGTGCCTCCCGGGCCTGGCGAGCGTTGCGGTCGGGGGAGTCGGCCTCCACGAAGCGCTCGTCACCCCACCAGAAGGCGACCCGGGTCCAGTCCACGGAGGAGTCCACCGCGCGACGGGCCACCTCGCGGTGGATGGCATCGGCGATGGTGCCGCCGGTGAGCCCGACGTGCGGGACCTCGCCCCGACCCTGTGCAGACTCGAGGCGGTCGAGCAGCAACGAGGCGACGTCGCCCGCCAACGTCTGGGCGTCCTCGTGCACGACGACGCGGGGAGCGTCGGCCATCGTCAGGCCTCCTTGTCGAGGGCGACGAGGCGCTTGGCGGTGGCGGCGTAGATGTCGTCCTCGTCGAGGCGGCGCAGCTCCTCGGTCAGCAGGGCCGGGACCTCGCGACGCTTGAGCGCGACCGGCCGGTCGGGGCGCCCGGGCGAGGAGAACGTGGCCAGCCGGCCGTCGTCGCGGGCGATGGTGATGGGGCCCTGCTTGGTGTCCATCACCACGTGGGTGATGCCCGGCCCGTCGGAGGTGTGCCGCTCGACGGGCACCTTGAGCCGGTCGTTGAGCCACGCCACGAGGAGGTCGGCGCTGGGACTGATGCGCTCCGCGGCCACCGAGGCCCGGGTCACCTTGAGCGGGTGCTGGTCCAGCGCCGCGGCCAGCAGCGCACGCCACGGGGTGAGTCGGGTCCAGCTCAGGTCGGTGTTGCCGGGCGCGTAGGCCTGGCACTGTCGCAGCATCACCGACGACTTGCCGCGCTTGGCGGCCGCCGAATCGGTGATCCGGCGCTTGGCGAGGGCGCCCAGCGGGTCCTCGGCCGGCTGGTCCGGCGGCTCGGTGGGCCACCAGATGGCGACGGGGGAGTCGGGCAGCAGCAGCGGCAGGACCACCGACTCGGCGTAGCGCACCACCTCGCCACTCAGGCGGATGAGGGCGTGCTCGCCACCCCACCCGCCGCCCGTGGCGACGGTCGCGTCCACCTGGGCCTTGCCCCGCCCGTCACCGAGGATGACGCCCAGCACCCGGGCGGGGTGCTCGCGCGAAGCCCGCTGAGCGGCCTGCATGGCGGTCTCCGCGTCGTCGTCGGGCACGACGATGATCAGCGTCATCACCATGCCCATGGCGGGCGAGCCGGCGCGGGTGCGGGCCCGCACGAACTCGGCCGCGATCCCCGAGGAGTTGGTGTTCTCGAGCTCGAAGGTGGTCATGGTCGCCTCCAGGTGCGTCCGTCGCGGGCGAGCATCTTGTCGGCCGACTCGGGCCCCCACGTGCCGGCCGGGTAGGCCTCCGGCTTCCCCTTGCGGGCCCAGTGCTCGAGGATCGGGTCGAGGATCTTCCACGACAGCTCGACCTCCTCGTGGCGCGGGAAGAGGGGCGGGTCGCCGAGCAGGACGTCGAGGATGAGCCGCTCGTAGGCCTCGGCGCTCGCCTCGGTGAAGGAGCCGCCGTACGCGAAGTCCATGTTGACGTCGCGGATCTCCATCGCGGTGCCCGGCACCTTGGAGCCGAACCGCATGGTGAGCCCCTCGTCGGGCTGCACCCGGATGACCAGCGCGTTCTGCGTGAGCTCCTCGGTCGCCGTGGCGTTGAAGGGCAGGTGCGGTGCGCGCTTGAAGACCACGGCCACCTCGGTGACCCGCCGCCCCAGGCGCTTGCCGGTGCGCAGGTAGAACGGCACCCCCGCCCAGCGGCGGGTGTCGACGTGCACGGTGATCGCGGCGTACGTCTCGGTCTTGGACGTGCGCCTGATGCCCTCCTCCTCGAGGAAGCCGATGACCTTCTCGCCCCCCTGCCAGCCCGGGGCGTACTGCCCGCGGGCCGTCGTGGTGTCGAGGCGCGACGGCAGGACCACCGACGAGAGCACCTTCTGCTTCTCGATCCGCAGCTGCTCGGCGTCGAAGGCGGTCGGCTCCTCCATGGCGACCAGCGCCATCAGCTGGAGGAGGTGGTTCTGGATGACGTCGCGGGCGGCGCCGATGCCGTCGTAGTAGCCGGCGCGCCCCCCGATGCCGATGTCCTCGGCCATGGTGATCTGCACGTGGTCGACGTAGTTGGCGTTCCAGATCGGCTCGAACATGTTGTTGGCGAAGCGCATCGCCAGGATGTTCTGGACGGTCTCCTTGCCGAGGTAGTGGTCGATCCGGAAGATCGATCCCGACGGGAAGACCGGAGCGAGTATGTCGTTCAGCTCACGCGCCGACTCGAGGTCGTGGCCGAAGGGCTTCTCCACGACCACGCGGCGCCACGAGGGCATCCCGGTGGAGTCGATGCTCGGCTCGGCGAGGCCGTGCTCCTTGAGCTGACCCACCACGGTGCCGAAGAAGCCCGGGGGGATCGCGAGGTAGAAGGCCGTGTTGCCGCCGGTGCCGCGCGCCTCGTCGAGCTCGCGCATCGTCCGGCCCAGGGTGGCGAACGCCTCGTCGTCGTCGAAGTTGCCCGGGACGAACCGGAAGCCCTCGGAGAGCTGGCGCCACACCTCCTCGCGGAAGGGCGTGCGCGCGTGCTCCTTGACCGCGTCGTACACAATCTGCGCGAAGTCCTGGTCGGCCCAGTCCCGGCGTGCGAAGCCGATCAGGGAGAAGCCCGGCGGCAGCAGCCCGCGGTTGGCCAGGTCGTAGATCGCCGGCATGACCTTCTTGCGGGACAGGTCGCCGGTGACGCCGAAGAGCACCAGGCTCGACGGTCCCGCGATGCGGGGGAGCCGCCGGTCCTGGGGATCCCGGAGGGGGTTGGTGCGCATCTCGCCGCCGATCAGCCGCGGTGGGCCAGGTAGTAGGAGACCAGGGAACGGGTGGAGGCGTCCTGCTCGGCCAGCGCGTCGGCGTCCCCGGCGACGGCCGGGCCCACCTGCTGGGCCAGCTGCTTGCCGAGCTCGACGCCCCACTGGTCGAAGCTGTCGATGCCCCACACCACGCCCTGGGTGAAGGTGATGTGCTCGTAGAGCGCGATGAGCTGTCCGAGCACGGAGGGGGTCAGCGACGGCGCCATGATCGACGTCGTCGGCCGGTTGCCGGTGAAGACCCGGGCGGGGACGACCGCCTCGTCGGTGCCCTCGGCACGCACCTCGTCGGCCGTCCTGCCGAAGGCCAGCGCCGCCGTCTGGGCGAAGAAGTTGGCGAGGAACAGCTCGTGCACGTCGGCACCCTGCCCGTCCCCGGCGGCATCGTCGCGCAGCGGGTACGCCGGGTTGGCGACGGCGATGAAGTCCGCCGGCACGAGCCGGGTGCCCTGGTGGATCAGCTGGTAGAAGGCGTGCTGCCCGTTGGTGCCGGGCTCTCCCCAGAAGACCTCGCCGGTCTCCGTGGTGACGGGGGTGCCGTCCCAGCGGACGCCCTTGCCGTTGGACTCCATGGTCAGCTGCTGGAGGTACGCCGGGAAGCGGTGCAGCAGCTGGCTGTAGGGGAGCACGGCGTGGGTCTCGGCGCCGAGGAAGTTGACGTACCAGACGTTGAGCAGCCCCATCAGCGCCGGCACGTTGTGCGCCAGGTCGGTGGTGCGGAAGTGCTCGTCCATGGCGTGCATGCCGGCCAGGAGGTCGGCGAACGCCTCCGGACCGATGGCGACGGCGAGCGAGGTCCCGATGGCGGAGTCCAGGGAGTAGCGCCCGCCGACCCAGTCCCAGAAGCCGAAGGCGTTGTCGGGGTCGATCCCGAAGTCGGCGACCTTGTCCAGTGCCGTGGAGACGGCCACGAAGTGCTTGGCCACGGCGTCGGCGTCGTCACCCTCCGACCCGTCGATCGACCCGGCGTCGCGCAGGYCGTCGAGCAGCCAGGCCTTGCACAGGCGGGCGTTGGTGAGCGTCTCGAGGGTGCCGAAGGTCTTGCTCGAGACGATGAAGAGCGTCGTGGCCGGGTCCAGGCCGGCCAGCGTGGTGGCGCAGTCCGTCGGGTCGATGTTGCTGATGAACCGGCACTCGAGGCCGTCCTGGACGTAGGGCGCCAGGGCCTCGTAGGCCATCACCGGACCCAGGTCGGACCCGCCGATGCCGATGTTGACGACCGTGGCGATCCGCTGCCCGGTCGCCCCGGTCCACTCCCCGGAGCGGACCCGCTCGGCGAACGCGTAGACCCGCTGGAGCACCTCGTGCACGTCCGGCACGACGTCGTGGCCGTCGACCTCGACGACCGCGCCCGCCGGCTGGCGCAGCGCGGTGTGCAGCACGGCCCGGTCCTCGGTGACGTTGATCCGCTCACCGCGGAGCATGGCGTCACGCCGCTCGGTCAGGCCCACCTGCTCGGCCAGCGCCAGCAGCGCCGCCAGGATCTCGTCGTCGACGAGGTTCTTGGAGAGGTCCACGAACAGGTCGCCGGCCGTGTGGGTGTGGCGCTCGACCCGCGAGGGGTCCTCGGCGAACCAGGCCCGGAGGTCCGGCGAGGAGCTCGCCGCGAGCGCGGCGAGCTCCGTCCATGCCGCGGTGGTCACCGCGTCGACGGGCGACGACGTCACGCCGGCGTGCCCTCACCCGCGGACTTGAGCTGGCCGGACACGGTGTCGAGCAGCTCGGCCCACGAGGCCTCGAACTTCTCCACGCCCTCCTGCTCGAGGGTGGCGATCACGTCGTCGTAGTCGACGCCGACGGCCGCGAGCCGGTCCATCACGGACTGTGCCTCGGCGTACGTCGTGGTGACCCGGTCGCCCTCGACCTCACCGTGGTCGGCGAAGGCCTCCATGGTCTTCTCCGGCATGGTGTTGACGGTGTCGCGGACCACCAGGTCGGTGATGTACATCGTGTCGCGGTAGTCGGGGTTCTTGACTCCCGTCGAGGCCCACAGCGGACGCTGGGCGTTCGCTCCGGCGGCCGCGAGCGCCTCCCAGCGCTCGCCGGAGAAGAACTCCTCGAAGTCGCGGTACGCGAGGACGGCGTTGGCCACGCCTGCCTTGCCGCGCAGGCCGAGAGCCTCGTCGCCGCCGATCGCCTCGAGCCGCTTGTCGATCTCGCTGTCCACCCGGGAGACGAAGAACGACGCGACGGAGTGGATCCGGGACAGGTCGTGGCCGTTGTCGCGGGCCTGCTCGAGACCGGCGACGTACGCCTCCATGACCCCGCGGTAGCGCTCGAGGCCGAAGATCAGCGTCACGTTGACGCTGATGCCCTTGCCCAGGACGGTGGTGATCGCCGGGGCGCCCTCGGTGGTGGCCGGGATCTTGATGAGCAGGTTGTCGCGATCGACCTCGGCCCACAGCTTCTCGGCCGCCGCGGTCGTGGCGTCGGTGTCGAAGGCCAGCGTCGGGGCGACCTCGATCGACACCCGACCGTCGACGCCGTTGCTGGCGTCGTACGCCGGCTTCAGGATGTCGCAGGCCTGGCGCACGTCGGTGGTGGTCAGCGCGAACACGGTGGCGTCCACGTCGGCGCCCTCGGCGGCGAGCTCACGCACCTGGGCGTCGTACCGCTCGCCCTCGGCCAGCGCGGCGGCGAAGATCGAGGGATTGGTGGTGACGCCGACGACGGAGCGCGACTCCATGAGCTCGGCGAGGTTGCCGGTCTCGATGCGCTCACGGGACAGGTCGTCGAGCCAGATGGACACGCCCGCGTCTGCGAGGGCCTTCATGCGATCACTCATGGTTCCTCCTGATGTCACTGCTTGAGGTGTCCGGCGAACCGGTGGTTCAGTCGGTGGAGACCCGGATGCTGTCGCGGGCGGCGTCGGCGACCGCCTCGCCGGTCAGGCCGTACTCCTGGTAGATCCGGGCGTAGTCGGCCGAGGCGCCGTAGGTGTCGATCGAGACGATGCGGCCGTGGTCGCCGACGATCTCGCGCCAGCCCTGGGCCACGCCGGCCTCGACGGAGACGCGGGCCTTGACGGTGGGCGGGATGACGCTCTCGCGGTAGGCCTGCTCCTGCTCGTCGAACCACTCGCGGCAGGGCATCGACACCACGCGGGCGCGGATGCCGTCCTCGGCGAGGAGGTCGCGGGCGGCCACGGCGATCTGGACCTCCGAGCCGGTGCCGACCAGGACCACGTCGGGCAGCCCGCCCTCGACGTCCAGCAGGACGTAGCCACCGCGGTGGACGTTGCTGGTGTCGCTGTAGCCCTCGGCTCCCCGGGGGAAGACCGGGACGTTCTGACGGGTCAGGGCGATGCCGGCGGGACGGTCGGTGTGCTGGAGCACCGCGTGCCAGGCGGCGGCCGTCTCGTTGGCGTCGGCGGGGCGTACGACGTCCAGGCCAGGGATGGCACGCAGCGCGGCGAGGTGCTCGATCGGCTGGTGGGTCGGGCCGTCCTCGCCGAGGCCGATGGAGTCGTGGGTCCACACGTAGGTGACGGGCAGTCCCATCAGCGCCGCGAGGCGCACCGAGCCGCGCATGTAGTCGGAGAACGTGAGGAACGTCCCACCGAAGACGCGGGTGCCGCCGTGCAGGGTGATGCCGTTGAGGATCGCGCCCATCCCGTGCTCGCGGATGCCGAAGTGCAGCACCCGGCCGGCCTCGGGGTCCCCGTCCCACTGGTCGGTCGAGCGGTCCTTGGGGATGAACGACGGCGCGTCGCTGATGGTCGTGTTGTTGGACTCGGCGAGGTCGGCCGACCCGCCCCACAGCTCGGGCATGACCGCGGCGACCGCGTTGATGACGGCCCCGGAGGCCTTGCGGGTCGCGACGCCCTTGGGGTCGGCGTCGTACGTCGGCAGGGCGTCGGCGAGGCCGTCGGGCAGGGCGCGGGTCTGCATGCGCTCCCAGGTGGCCAGCGTCTCCTTCGACGCGCTGTCGCGCCAGGCGGCGAACTGCTCGTCCCAGGCGGCCTGGGCCTCCTTGCCGCGGGCCACGAGCGACCGCGTCTGCTCCAGCACGTCCTCGGGCACCTCGAAGTGCTTCTCGGGGTCGAAGCCGAGGATCTTCTTGGTCGCCGCGACCTCGTCGGCGCCGAGGGCGGAGCCGTGCGCGGCGCCGGTGCCCTGCGCGTGCGGGGCCGGCCAGGCGATGACGGTGCGCATCACGATCAGGCTGGGCTGGTCGGTGACCGCCTCGGCGGCGCGCACGGCCTCGTGCAGCTGATCGATGTCCTCGACGTACTTCGTGCCGTCGTGGGTCCAGTCGACGGTCTGGACGTGCCAGCCGTAGGCCTCGTAGCGCTTGCCGACGTCCTCGGTGAAGGCGACGTCGGTGTCGCCCTCGATGGAGATGCGGTTGGCGTCGTAGATGACTGTGAGGTTGCCGAGCTGCTGGGTGCCGGCGATCGAGGAGGCCTCGGCGCTCACGCCCTCCTGCAGGTCGCCGTCGCTGCAGATGGCATAGACGTGGTGGTCGAAGGGCGATCCGCCCTCGGCGGCACCCGGGTCGAGGAGGCCTCGCTCACGCCGGGCGGCCATGGCCATGCCCACGGCATTGCCGACACCCTGTCCGAGCGGACCGGTGGTGGTCTCGACGCCCGCGGTGTGGCCGTGCTCGGGGTGGCCCGGGGTCTTGGATCCCCAGGTGCGCAGCGACTTGAGGTCCTCGAGCTCCAGGCCCCAACCGCCCAGGAAGAGCTGGGTGTAGAGGGTGATGGAGCTGTGGCCGGCCGAGAGCACGAACCGGTCGCGACCGGGCCAGTGCGGGTCGGCGGGGTTGTGCCGCATGACCTTCTGGAACAGCAGGTACGCCGCCGGCGCCAGGCTCATCGCCGTGCCGGGGTGGCCGTTGCCGACCTTCTGCACGGAGTCCATGGCCAGGACCCGCGCCGTGTCCACGGCCTTCGAGTCGAGTTCGTTCCAGTCGAGCGCGGGGGGAGTGGAAGGCACAGAGATCCTCTCGGACGTTCATGGGCAGGCACCTCCGAGCCTACTCATGTCGCGGGCTAGACTCGACAACGCATCAGTTCCCCTTCATCGAGGTTCCATACCGTGTCCCACGCCGGCCGATCGGCCTCCGCTGCCGTGCCGTCGACACCGTCGGGCGAGGTGGGTGGAGCTTCCGGGCGCGCACCCTTCCGCGACGTCGTCGCCGCGTACGTCGGCCTCACCAAGCCGCGCGTCATCGAGCTGCTGCTGCTCACCACCGTGCCCGTGATGTTCTTCGCCGCCCGCGGCATCCCGCCGCTGGGCCTGGTCGTCGCGACCGTCGTGGGCGGCGCCCTGTCGGCCGGCTCGGCGTCGACGTACAACTGCGTCTACGACCGCGACATCGACGAGCAGATGCGCCGCACGCGACGTCGCGCCCTGCCCCGGCACATCGTGTCGGCGCGGTCGGCGCTGGTGTTCGCGACCGTGCTGGCGGTCCTCTCGACCGTGGTGCTCGCGCTGTGGGTCAACTGGCTCTCGGCCGCCCTGTCGCTGGGGGCCAACGCCTTCTACGTGATCGTCTACACGATGGTCCTCAAGCGGCGCACCACCCAGAACATCGTCTGGGGCGGGCTGGCCGGCTGCTTCCCGGCGTTGATCGGCTGGACGGCCGTGACCGGCGAGCTCGCGTGGACGCCGGTCGTGCTCTTCCTCGTCGTCTTCTTCTGGACGCCCCCGCACACGTGGGCGCTGGCCCTGCGCTACCGCGAGGACTACGCGGGCGTGGACGTGCCGATGCTCCCCGTGGTCGCCCCGGCCGCCGAGGTGGGTCGCCAGATCCTGATCTACAGCTGGGTGATGGTGGCCACGTCGCTGCTGCTGTGGCCCGTCGCCGACACCGGCTGGTTCTACCCGGTGGCCGCGGGCGTGCTCGGCGCGGTCTTCCTGGTGGAGGCGCACCGCATGTGGCGCCGGGCCAAGGCCTCGGACGAGCTGTCGGAGATCGCCCCGATGCGGCTGTTCCACCACTCGAACCTGTACCTCAGCCTGCTGTTCGTCGCGGTCGCGCTGGACCCGCTCATCCGCTGACGAGAGCGACCAGCCCGGCGGGCAGCCGGATGCGTCAGGCGCGGTGCCGCGCCCGGGCGGCCAAGACCACCCAGGTGACGCTCGCGGAGATCAGTGCGGCGCCGAGCATGTGGATGCCGACCAGCACCTCGGGCAGGTCGGTGACGTACTGCACGAAGCCCACGAGGCCCTGCGCCACCTCGAGCACCAGCAGGACCAGCGCGGCCCGAGCCAGCGTCGGGGTCCCGACCCGGCGCGCGAGGACGACCAGGCCGAGCGTCAGGGCGAGCAGCAGGTAGACCGCCGCCGCGTGGACGTGTGACATGACCTGCGGGTCCAGTCCCGTACGACGCGAGTCCAGGTCGCCCGAGTGCGGGCCGCTGCCGGTCACCACCGTCCCGAGGTAGAGGACGACCCAGGTGACGGCGAAGACCGCCCAGGTCAGCGCCGCCACGCGGGGGGAGGCGTCCCGGTCGGGGGAGCGCAGCTCGTCGAGGAGCACCACGCAGACGCCGATGATGGCCATCGAGACCAGCAGGTGCAGCGACACGATCCACGGGTTGAGGTCGGTGTGCACCGTGATGCCGCCGATCACCGCCTGGGCGGGGATGCCGAGCGTCACCACGGTCGCGAGCCAGAACGGGCGCCATGCCCGCTCGCCGCGCCAGCTGCGGACGAGGCCGACCAGCATGGTCACCCACAGCGCCAGGGCCAGGACCACCAGCACGAACGTCAGCATCCGGTTGCCGAACTCGATCGCGCCGTGGAAGCCCAGCTCGCCGTGGGCGACGTACGAGTCGTCGGTGCAGCGCGGCCAGGTCGGGCAGCCGAGGCCGGAGCCGGTGAGGCGGACGGCACCGCCGGTGACGACGATGCCGATGTTGGCGACGAGGTTGGCCACGGCCAGGGCCCAGGCGAGTCGTCGGAAGCGGGTGGAGGGGTGCAGGCGGGTCAATGTCATTCCCAGGTGAAGGTGCGTGCGGTCAGCAGGGTGCCGATGGCACCCCAGGCGATCAGGACGAGCAGGGCGGTCAGGTCGAGGTGGGCGTCGACGAGCGCGGATCGCATCGCGTCGCCGAGGGCCGCCGAGGGCAGCCACTGGATCACGCCGGACGCGGCGCCGTACGACGACGTGGGCAGCACCACGCCGCCGGCGGCCATCAGGAGCAGGTAGACGAGGTTGGCCAGCGCCAGGGTCGCCTCGGCGCGCAGGACCCCCGCGACGAAGAGTCCCAGCGAGGCGAAGGCCCAGGTGCCGGCCGCGACGGCGAGCACCGCCGAGACGAGCGAGGTGGCCGGGGCCTCGAGCGTCGGCCGCCAGCCCAGGAGGAGGCCCACGACGACCAGCGACACCAGCTGGAGCGCCACCACGTTGAGCAGGGCCAGGACCTTGCCGAGCAGCAGGCCGTGGCGGGGGAGCGGTGAGGCGCCGAGCCGCTTGATCACGCCGTACCGGCGCTCGAAGCCGGTGGCGATGGCCACCGACGTGAACGCCGTCGACATGATCGCGAGGGCCAGCACGCCCGGGGTGAGGACGTCGACGGCGCGGTGCCCCTCGAGGTCGAGGCCCAGCCGGTCCGCGCCGGCGACGCCGCCGACGAGGACGATGACCGGGATGACGATGGCCAGGAGCAGCTGCTCGCCGTTGCGCAGCATCAGCCGCGACTCCATGCGGGCCTGCGCGACCACCTGGCGGCGCAGGGGCGCCGCTCCGGGGCGCGGGGTGAAGGTGCCCGTGCGTGGGGTGGGGTTCATCCGACCAGCTCGTGCCCGGTGAGCTCGAGGAAGACGTCCTCGAGGGTGCGGCGGCCCAGCGACAGCGACTCGGGCAGCACGTCGTGCCGCTCGCACCACGCCGAGACCGTGCCCAGGGTGCTGCCGTCGGCCGGGCCGGTGATGAGCATGCTGACCGCGTCGAGCTGGGTCACCTCGGCCCCGGGGCCGAGCGCCGTGCGCAGGGACTCGGGTGCGCCGTCGGGGAACGGCCGGGTGACCACGAGGCGGATCGTCGCGGACCGGCCGCCGCTCGTGAGCTCCGTCGGCGACCCGGAGGCGATCAGCCGGCCGTGATCGATGATGTGGATGGTGTCGGCGAGGTGCTCGGCCTCGTCCATGTGGTGGGTGGTCAGCACGACGGTGACCCCGTCGCGGCGCAGCTCCTCGAGCAGCTCCCAGGTGGCCCGTCGGGCCTGGGGGTCCATGCCGGCCGTCGGCTCGTCGACGAAGACGAGCTCGGGGCGCCCGACGAGGGCCATGGCCAGCCCGAGCCGCTGCTGCTGGCCCCCGGAGAGCCGGCGGTACGGCGTCCTGCCGCACTCGCCGAGCCCGAGCCGGTCGCTCAGCATCGCGGTGTCGAGCGGGTCCGAGTGCAGCGAGGCCACGTGGTCGAGCATCTCCATGGCCCGGACCCCGGACCACGCCCCACCGGCCTGCAGCATCACGCCGATGCGGGGGAGCAGCTCACGGCGGTCGGCGTGCGGGTCGAGGCCGAGCACCCGGACGGTGCCGGACCGGGGGCGCCGGTAGCCCTCGCAGGTCTCCAGGGTGGTGGTCTTGCCGGCGCCGTTGGGCCCGAGGACCGCCGTGATCGTGCCGCGCTCGACGCGCAGCGAGAGGCCGTCGACGGCCACCTTGTCGCCGTACCTCATGACCAGGCCGTCGATCTCGACGGCGGGGCCGTGAGCGGGGGATTCGGCGGGCACGCTGCGAAGTCTAGGAGCGGCCCCGAGGGAAAGCGGACGCGCCCTGTCCGCGCCGGTGGCTACCGTGGGCGTCATGACGGCCCACGCCATCGAGGCAGAGCACCTGGTCAAGCACTTCGACGACACCGTGGCGGTCGACGACGTGTCGTTCGTGGTCCCCGAGGGGACCGTCCTGGGCCTGCTCGGGCCCAACGGGGCGGGCAAGACCACCACCGTGCGGATGATGACCACGCTGACCCGGCCCACCTCGGGGACCGCACGGGTCGCCGGCCACGACGTGCTGACCGACCCGCGCTCGGTGCGCCGCAGCATGGGACTCACCGGACAGGCGGCCACGGTCGACGAGCTGCTCACCGGCCGGGAGAACCTCCGCCTGATYGGCCAGCTCTACGGGCTCGACAAGGGCTACATCGCGCGGGCCAGCGAGGACCTCCTGGAGCGCTTCTCGCTCGCCGATGCTGGCGACCGCATCGCCAAGACCTACTCGGGCGGCATGCGGCGGCGCCTCGACCTCGCCGTGAGCCTGATCGCCACCCCGCCGGTGCTGTTCCTCGACGAGCCGACGACGGGCCTGGACCCGAGATCGCGCGTGGAGCTGTGGGACGTGCTGCGCGAGCTGGTCGCCGACGGCACGACCCTGCTGCTCACCACGCAGTACCTCGAGGAGGCCGACCAGCTCGCCGACAACATCGTCGTGATCGACCGTGGCACCGTCATCGCCGAGGGCACCCCGCTGCAGCTCAAGGACCAGTCGGGGGCCGCCGCCCTGGTCGTCACGGTCTCCCAGGCACGCGACCTGGAGGCGGCCGAGGCGTTGATGCGTCCCTACGTGCGCGAGGTGCACGTCGATCCCGGTGCCCGCCAGCTCACCGCACCCGCCGAGGGCCTGGGCCACATGACCCGTGTCGCCGGCATCTTCGACGAGAGCGGCATCGTCCTCGACGACATCGGGCTCAAGCGGCCCAGCCTCGACGACGTGTTCCTGCACCTCACCGGCCACCGGGCCGAGACCGGCGACGCCGGCGCGGTCGAGGTCACCACCGACGACACCGACGACAGCAGGGAGACCGTGCGATGACCGCCCTGGAGCGCCCCGAGATCCGCCCCACCACCTTGATGGGCCAGTCGTGGTCCATCGCCCGACGCAACTTCCTGCACATCCGGCGGATGCCCGAGATGCTGCTGGACGTCACCATCCAGCCGGTGATGTTCGTGCTGCTCTTCGCCTTCGTCTTCGGCTCCTCGATCGCCGTCGACACCGCCGCGGGCTACCGCGCGTTCCTGCTGGCCGGGATCATGGCGCAGACGGTCACCTTCGCGTCCTTCATCGTGGCGGTCGGACTGACGGCCGACCTCGACAAGGGCATCGTCGACCGGATGCGGTCGCTGCCGATCAACCCCTCGGCGGTCCTCGTCGGGCGCAGCATCTCCAGCCTGTGCCACGCCTCGATCGGGCTCGTGGTGATGTCGCTGACCGGCCTGCTCATCGGGTGGCGCATCCACACCAGCATCCCCGAGGCGGTGCTGGGGTACCTGCTCCTGCTCGGATGGGGCTTCGCGATGATCTGGGTGGGGATCTGGGTCGGGTCGGCGATGCGCTCGGTGGAGGCGGTCAACGGCGTGATGTTCGCGACGATGTTCCCGATCACGTTCCTGGCCAACACCTTCGCGCCCACCGACCAGATGCCCACCTGGCTGCGCTTCGTCGCCGAGTGGAACCCGATCTCGTCGCTGACCCAGGCCGTCCGCGTCCTGTGGGGCAACGACCAGCCGCTGGCCCCGGGGGCCGCGTTCCCGATGCACCACCCGATCCCGTTCACCATCGGGTGGATCCTGCTCATCACCGCAGTCGTGGCGCCCCTGGCCGTGCGCACCTTCCGGCGCCGCACCGCGGAGTGATGCCGCGGCGTGGCGTCGGTCGTCGGTGAGCCGGGTCGCCCCGGTCAGCCCTTGGTCAGCCGCACGTAGTCGAGGTCGCCGGGGTAGTAATCGCAGCTGTCGGCGCCCACGGTCGGGTCGCTGGTGTCGCAGTCGAACTTCCCGCCGATGCTCCAGGGCTTGGTGTTGTCGATGTTGCCGGTGGTCTTGTTGATCCGGTTGCGCTGGACCCCGTCGACGTACATGGTCACGGAGGTGGGCGTGCGGTCGCACCGGATGGTGTGCCAGGTGCCGTCGTTCAGCGGCGTCTTGGAGCCGATGGCGGCCCGCCCGGTCGGCGACTTGAACATGCAGCTCACGACGCCCTTGGGCTGCTGGAACTTGACCTGTCCGCCGGCGGTCCTGGCCTGGCCCTTCTGGATGATGTTGCCGAACTTGTCCGTCGAGCGGTACCGGATCTCCACCGAGAAGTTCCCGGAGCCGGGGTCCAGCGACCCGTCGGCCGCGTCCGGCACCATGATCAGGTGGGCGGCGCCGTAGTAGATCCCGGCGTCCGGTGAGTGGCGGTCCCAGTCGGCGTACGAGCCGTTCATCCGCACGTGGCTCCCGATGGCCCCGTTGTGGCCCATCCCGGAGCTGTCCACGGCCACGGTCGAACCGGCCGGCTCGTTGAGCTCGAGGTCCAGCGTGGTGCTGGCGGCGTACGCGCTGGGTGCTACGAGCGCGAGGCACGCCACGGCACCCACGCTGCTGATCATGATCCGTGCTGTGCGCATGTCTCTCCTTGGGGTTGCCCCGGTCTCTCCTCGGGGTTGCCCCGGCGACCCGCATCCGATTGTTCTCCGGCCCGGAGCCGCCCTCCTCACGCTGTAGGAACATCCCCGATAGTGGGGTTTCGGGCCCCGGTTAGGGGACCCTTGCTTGAAGACGAGGAAGCATTAACGTCACACTTGCGTTGTGCAATTCGTGAGGACGACTGCTGCGGCGCCCGACAGGGACGCCCCGACCCGTGAGCGGGTGGCTCGGTCGATCCTCGAGAACGGACCCTCCACCGCCGTCGCGCTCGCCGAGAGGCTCGAGCTGACGCCGGCCGCCGTGCGCCGCCACCTCGAGCACCTCGCCGACAGCGGCACCGTCGAGGGGCGCGAGCAGAAGGTCTACGGCAGCCGTGGCCGCGGTCGTCCCGCCCGGGTCTTCGCGCTCACCGACTCCGGTCGCGACGCCTTCGACCAGCAGTACGACGACCTCGCGGTCGCCGCGCTGCGCTTCCTGGCCGAGACGCAGGGCGACGAGGCCGTCATGGAGTTCGCCCGGCGCCGGGTCGCCTTCGTCGAGCGCGACTACGCCGCCGTGACGGCACAGGACCCCACGCTCACCCCGGCCGAGGCGCTGGCCCACGTCTTCACCGCCGGTGGCTACGCCRCCACCGTGCGCGACCTGCCCATCGGCGACCAGCTGTGCCAGCAGCACTGCCCGGTCGCCCACGTGGCCCACGAGTTCCCGCAGCTGTGCGAGGCCGAGACCGAGGCCATCGGCCGGGTCCTCGGCACGCACGTCCAGCGGCTGGCGACCATCGCCCACGGCGACGGCGTCTGCACGACCTGCATCCCCAGCACCAACCAGACCCCGAGCACCAAGGAGAAGGCATGACCTCCATCGAAGAGCTCAACCCCGAGCTCCAGGGCATCGGCCGCTACGAGTTCGGCTGGTCCGACTCGGATGCCGCCGGCGCCTCCGCGACCCGCGGCCTGAACGAGGACGTCGTCCGCGACATCTCCGCGAAGAAGGACGAGCCGCAGTGGATGCTCGACCTGCGCCTGAAGGGCCTCAAGCTCTTCCACCGCAAGCCGATGCCGACCTGGGGCTCCGACCTCAGCACCATCGACTTCGACAACATCAAGTACTTCGTGCGCTCCAGCGAGAAGCAGGCGACCTCGTGGGAGGAGCTCCCCGAGGACATCAAGAACACCTACGACAAGCTCGGCATCCCCGAGGCGGAGAAGCAGCGCCTCGTCGCCGGCGTCGCCGCGCAGTACGAGTCCGAGGTCGTCTACCACTCGATCCGTGAGGACCTCGAGGAGCAGGGCGTCCTGTTCCTGGACACCGACACGGCGCTGAAGACGCACCCGGAGCTCTTCCAGGAGTACTTCGGCACCGTCATCCCGGTCGGCGACAACAAGTTCGCGGCGCTCAACACCAGCGTCTGGTCCGGCGGCTCGTTCATCTACGTGCCCAAGGGCGTCCACGTCGACATCCCGCTGCAGGCCTACTTCCGGATCAACACCGAGAACATGGGCCAGTTCGAGCGCACGCTGATCATCGTCGACGAGGACGCCTACGTGCACTACGTCGAGGGCTGCACCGCGCCGATCTACTCCTCCGACTCGCTGCACTCGGCGGTCGTGGAGATCATCGTCAAGAAGGGCGGTCGCTGCCGCTACACGACCATCCAGAACTGGTCGAACAACGTCTACAACCTCGTCACCAAGCGCGCCACGTGCGAGGCCGGCGCGACCATGGAGTGGGTCGACGGCAACATCGGCTCCAAGGTGACGATGAAGTACCCCGCGATCTACCTGATGGGCGAGCACGCCAAGGGCGAGACGCTCTCCATCGCCTTCGCGGGCGAGGGCCAGCACCAGGACGCCGGCGCCAAGATGGTGCACGCCGCGCCGCACACCTCGAGCTCGATCCTGAGCAAGTCGGTGGCGCGCGGCGGTGGCCGCACGTCGTACCGCGGCCTCATCCAGATCAACGAGGGTGCCCACGGCTCCAAGTCCAACGTGCTGTGCGACGCGCTGCTCGTCGACCAGATCTCGCGCTCGGACACCTACCCGTACGTCGACATCCGCGAGGACGACGTGTCGATGGGTCACGAGGCGAGCGTCTCCAAGGTCTCCGACGACCAGCTCTTCTACCTGATGTCGCGCGGCATGGAGCAGGACGAGGCGATGGCGATGATCGTCCGCGGCTTCGTCGAGCCCATCGCCAAGGAGCTCCCGATGGAGTACGCCCTCGAGCTCAACCGTCTGATCGAGCTTCAGATGGAGGGTGCGGTCGGCTGATCCTCCGGGATCGCACCGCCCCCGCCCACCCGTCGTACGAAGAAAGCGAAGTAGAGAAGTAGTGACTGTCACGGATTCCGTTCGCTCCGCCCTCGAGGTGGACAAGGTCGAGAGCCACCTGCATCCCGCAGGCTCCTTCGACGTCGCCGACCACGTGGTGCCCACCGGCCGCGAGGAGATCTGGCGCTTCACCCCGCTCAAGCGRCTCAAGGGCCTGCACGCGGACGCCGAGTTCGCGCCGAGCGCGACGGCGTGCACGTGGAACACCCCGGTCGGGGTGCGCGTCGAGGGTGTCGACGGCGACGAGGCCCGCGCGCTGCGCGGGGTGAGCGGCCTGGTTCCCAACACGCGCTTCGCGGCGCGGGTCCTCGCCGAGGTCCCCTCGACCCTGCTCGTCGACGTCCCGGCCGATGCCGACGTCCCGGAGCCGGTCGTGGTCGACCTCGTCGGGTCGGACGCGTCGGTCACCGAGGCGGGGCACGTCGTGCTCCGGTTCGGCAACCACTCGCGCGCCACGGTGGTGCTCAACCACACCGGCCACTCCGCGATGGCCCAGGTCGTCGAGGTCGTCGTGGGCGACGGCGCCCAGGCCTCGGTCATCTCCCTGCAGGACTGGGAGGACGACGCCGTCCACCTGACGCACCACGAGACGCGTGTGGGTCGCGACGCGACGTACAAGCACGTCGCGGTGAGCTTCGGCGGCGACGTCGTGCGGATGGACACCAATGTGTCCTACGCCGGTCCCGGCGGCTCCGCGGAGCTGCTCGGCCTCTACTTCGCCGACGCCGGACAGCACATCGAGCACCGGCTCTTCGCCGACCACGACGCCCCGCGCACCAAGAGCAACGTCCTCTACAAGGGCGCGCTCCAGGGCCAGGGCGCGCACACCGTGTGGGTCGGCAACGTGCTGATCCGCAAGGTCGCCGAGGGCATCGAGACTTACGAGGAGAACCGCAACCTCGTGCTCAGCGACGGCTGCCAGGCCGACTCGGTCCCCAACCTGGAGATCGAGACCGGTGAGATCACCGGGGCCGGGCACGCCAGCGCGACCGCCCGCTTCGACGACGAGCAGCTCTTCTACCTGCGCGCGCGCGGCATCGACGACAAGGAGGCCCGCCGCCTGGTCGTGCACGGGTTCTTCAACGACCTCATCCGCAAGATCGGCGTGCCGTCCATCGAGGACCGGCTGATGGGCACGRTCGAGGCCGAGCTGGCCAAGAACGTCCTCAAGGACCTCTGATGGCCTTCCTCCGCGCCTGCTCGCTCGACGAGGTGCCCACCGACGAGGCCCTCGGGGTCACGCTCGACGGGTACGACGTCGCCGTGGCCCGCGACGGCGACGAGATCTTCGCGATCGAGGACCAGTGCTCGCACGCCGCCGTCGCCCTGAGCGAGGGCGAGGTCGCCGACTGCACGGTCGAGTGCTGGCTGCACGGCTCGCGCTTCGACCTCCGCACCGGCAAGCCCATCGGGCTGCCGGCCACCGAACCCGTAGCAACCTTCCCCGTCGAGGTCCGCGACACCGACGTGTACGTCGACACCACCACCACCCTGAACGGAGTCACCCCCGCATGAGCAAGCTCGAGATCACCGACCTCCAGGTCTCCGTCGACACCGAGGACGGCCCCAAGCAGATCCTCAAGGGCGTCACGCTGACGATCAACGACGGCGAGACCCACGCGATCATGGGCCCCAACGGGTCGGGCAAGTCCACGCTGGCCTACTCGATCGCCGGCCACCCGAAGTACACGATCACCGGCGGGACGGTCACCCTCGACGGTGCGGACGTCCTGGCGATGACCGTCGACKAGCGCGCCCGCGCCGGCCTCTTCCTGGCCATGCAGTACCCCGTCGAGGTCCCCGGCGTCTCGGTGTCCAACTTCCTGCGCACCGCCAAGACGGCGATCGACGGCGAGGCCCCCAAGCTCCGCACGTGGGTCAAGGACGTCAACGCCGCCCTCGAGCAGCTCAACCTCGACCCGACCTTCGGCACCCGCAACGTCAACGAGGGCTTCTCCGGTGGCGAGAAGAAGCGCCACGAGATCGCCCAGCTCGAGCTGCTGAACCCGAAGGTCGCGATCCTCGACGAGACCGACTCCGGCCTCGACATCGACGCGCTCAAGGTCGTCAGCGAGGGCGTCAACCGTTTCCGCTCGCAGGAGGGCAAGGGTGTCCTGCTGATCACCCACTACACCCGCATCCTGCGCTACATCACGCCCGACTTCGTGCACGTCTTCGTCGACGGCCGGATCGCCGAGCAGGGCGGCCCCGAGCTGGCCGACCAGCTCGAGGCCGAGGGCTACGACAAGTACACCAAGGCCGCGTCGGTCTGACCGACCGTCCGCACCCCACGACGTACGACGAGAGGAGACCAGCGATGAGCATCCCGGGACTGCTTCCCGAGCTGGAGGTCATCCGCAAGGACTTCCCGATCCTCGCGCGCGTGCTCGACGGTGGGCACCCGCTGGTCTACCTCGACAGCGCCAACACCTCGCAGAAGCCGCAGGTCGTCATCGACACGATGGTCGACCACCTCGAGAACCACAACGCCAACGTCGCCCGCGCCATGCACCAGCTGGGCGCGGAGTCGTCGGAGGCGTTCGAGGCCGGCCGGGACCGCGTGGCGGCCTTCATCAACGCGCCGAGCCGCGACGAGGTGATCTTCACCAAGAACGCCTCGGAGGCGCTCAACCTGGTGGCCAACACGCTCGCGTGGCGTGGTGACCTCCAGGTCGGCGAGGGCGACGAGGTCGTCATCACCGAGATGGAGCACCACTCCAACATCGTGCCGTGGCAGCTCCTCACCGAGCGCACCGGGGCGACGCTGCGGTGGTTCGGCCTGACCGACGACGGCCGCCTCGACCTGTCGGACATCGACGAGCTGATCACCGAGCGCACCAAGGTCGTCTCGCTGACCTGGGTGTCCAACATGCTGGGCACCATCAACCCGGTCCGCGAGATCGCCGATCGCGCGCACCAGGTCGGCGCGATCGTGGTCGTCGACGCGTCCCAAGCTGCCCCGCAGCTGCCGGTCGACGTGGTGGCCAGCGGCGCCGACGTGCTCGTCTTCACCGGCCACAAGGTGGTCGGGCCGACCGGCATCGGCGTCCTGTGGGGGCGCCGCGAGGTGCTGGACGCCCTGCCGCCGTTCCTCGGCGGCGGCGAGATGATCGAGACCGTCCGGATGGACCGCTCGACGTACGCCGGGATCCCTCACAAGTTCGAGGCCGGCACGCCGCCGATCGTCGAGGCCGTCGGCCTCGGCGCCGCCGTGGACTACCTCGCCCATGTGGGGATGGAGGCGATCCACGCCCACGAGCAGGCCATCACGGCGTACGCGCTGGAAGGCCTGCAGACCGTCCCCGGGCTGACCGTGATGGGTCCCCTCGACGCCGCCTCACGCGGCGGTGCGATCTCGTTCGAGCTCGCCGGCGTGCACCCGCACGACGTGGCCCAGGTGCTCGACTCGCGCGGCATCGCGGTGCGGGCCGGTCACCACTGCGCCAAGCCCGCGCACGCCCGCTTCGGGGTGCAGAGCTCGACCCGGATGTCGTCGTACCTCTACACGACCCCCGCCGAGATCGACGCCCTCGTCGACGGGCTCAACTACACCCGTTCCTACTTCAAGCTGGGGGAGTAGATGGACCTCGACACGCTCTACCAGGAGATCATCCTGGACCACTACAAGCACCCCCACCACGCGGGTCTGCGCGACCCGTTCGAGGCGGAGGTGCACCACGTCAACCCCACCTGCGGCGACGAGCTGACGCTGCGCGTGCACCTCGCCGACGGCGTGGTCTCCGACGTGTCGTACGACGCCATGGGCTGCTCGATCTCGCAGGCCTCCGCGTCGGTGATGGCCGACCTGCTCATCGGCAAGGCCGTCGACGAGGCCATGACGATCCACCAGACGTTCCTGGAGCTGATGCAGGGCAAGGGACAGGTCGAGCCCGACGAGGACGTCCTCGAGGACGGCATCGCGTTCGCCGGTGTCGCCAAGTTCCCCGCCCGCGTCAAGTGCGCCCTCCTCTCCTGGATGGCGTGGAAGGACGCGACCGCACAGAGTCTCGAGAAGGAGAAGGCATGACCAACGACAGCACCGGTGCCATGGAGCACCCCGTCGACCACGGCGACCTGCCCGACGTCCCCGCCGCCGGCGGTGGCACCAGCACCGTCACCGTCGAGGACGTCACCGAGGCGATGAAGGACGTCGTCGACCCCGAGCTCGGCATCAACGTCGTCGACCTCGGCCTGGTCTACGGCGTGCACGTCGACGAGGGCCACAACGCCGTCATCGACATGACGCTGACCTCGGCCGCGTGCCCGCTGACCGACGTGATCCAGGACCAGACCAACTCCGCACTCGAGGGCCTCGTCAACGACGTCGCCATCAACTGGGTCTGGATGCCGCCGTGGGGTCCGGACAAGATCACCGACGACGGTCGCGAGCAGCTGCGCGCGCTCGGCTTCAACGTCTGAGCCGTCCGGCTAGGCTCCGGTCATGAGCGAGCCAGACGTGACCGTGACGGAGCCCGACCACCCGGAGGTCCGCGCCTTCTGGAACGTCGCGCGCATGCACGCCAACATGAACGCCGCCCCGTCGTACTTCGGGCCGACGCCGCTCGAGTCGGTCCCGCCGCCGGCCTGGTCCTACGGCACCGACCCGGCGGAGGCCGACGCGTTCGTGGCGGCCGCGCTCGCCGACGAGGAGGGCACGACCACCGCGCCGCTCGTCGACCACGACGGCACGCTGCCCGAGGAGGGCGTGCTCTCCATCCTGTGCGACTCCGAGGGACGCCCACGGGCGCTCCTCGAGGTCACCACCGTCGAGGTCGTCGGCGACGAGGTGCGCGAGCACTTCCGCGTCGTCTACCAGGGCGGCGCCTGACGATGGCCGGTCGCACGACGTACCTCCTCGTCGACGGCGAGAACATCGACGCCACCCTCGGCAACTCGATCCTCGGCCGCCGCCCGCGCCCCGAGGAGCGGCCGCGGTGGGACCGGCTGCTCGAGTGGACCGAGCGGGCCTTCGACCAGGATGTCGTGGGCCTGTTCTTCCTGGCGGTCGGCTCGGACCTGCCGACCACCTTTGTCCAGGCCCTGATCGCGATCGGCTTCAAGCCGGTCCCGCTCAGCGGCGCGGGCAAGGTCGTCGACATCGCCATCCAGCGCACGGCGGAGGCGCTCGTCCAGCGTGACGCCGACGTGATGCTGGTCAGCCACGACGGTGACTTCGTCGACCAGGTCTCGCGCCTGTGCGACGGCAGCCGCCAGGTGGGCGTCGTCGGGTTCAGCGAGTTCGTCAACGGGGCGTTCCGGGGCCTGCCCGGACTGCGCATCATCGACCTCGAGCACGACGTCGGTGCCTTCACCTCGTCGCTCCCGCGGGTGCGCGTCATCCCCATCGACGAGTTCGACCCGCTCGACTTCCTCTGAACCGTGCCCCTCGTCCTCGTCCCGCCCGCGCGCCTCGAGCGCTGGGTCGACAACTTCGTCGCCCGGCACGGTGCGACGTCGTACGCCGTCGTGGACGGTGCGCTGCGCGGGGACGCCGACGACGGCTCCTCGTTCGTCGCCCGGCTGCCCCTCGCCACGACGTACGACGGCGTCCCCGACGTGGCCGGGCTGCTCGCCGCGGCCACCCCCGACCGGTGGGGCGTGCTGCTCGTGCGCAAGGGTGGCTTCGCCGTCGCCCGGCTGGAGGGGCCTCGGATGGTCGAGCACAAGATCGGCCAGCGCCACGTGCAGGGGCGGACCAAGGCCGGCGGGCAGAGCCAGCAGCGCTTCGCGCGCCGCCGTGACAACCAGGCGCGCCAGGCCTACGAGGCGGCCGCCGACCACGCGGCCCGCATCCTGCGCCCGGGACTGCTCGTGACCGGGGGCGACCGGACGGCCGTCGACGAGGTGCTCGCCGACGCCCGGCTGGTGGGGATGCGGGTCGTCGAGCCGTGGCTGGCCGTGCCCGACCCCCGACGGGCCGTCCTCGACCAGGCGATCGCCGACGCCCGGTCCGTCTCCGTGGACGTCACGAACGCCTGAGGGCGAGCGGCGCGCGGGACTACGCTCGAGGCGTGGGGAACCCGATCGAGATCCATGACCTCGTCAAGACCTTCGGCACCGTCCGCGCGCTCGACGACCTGGACCTGACGGTGGCCCCCGGGGAGGTGCACGGCTTCCTGGGACCCAACGGTGCGGGCAAGTCCACCACCCTGCGCGTGCTGCTCGGGCTGCTGCGGATCGACAGCGGGTCCGCGACGGTCTTCGGGCTGGACCCWTGGCGCGACGCCACCGAGATCCACGGCCGGCTCGCCTACGTGCCCGGCGACGTYAGCCTGTGGCCCAACCTCTCGGGCGGGGAGACGATCGACCTGCTGCTCCGCATGCGCGGCGTCAGGCCCGCCGACAGCCGCCGCGAGGCGCTGCTCGAGCGCTTCGGACTGGACCCGACCAAGAAGGGGCGCGCCTACTCCAAGGGCAACCGGCAGAAGGTCGCCCTGGTCGCGGCCTTCGCCGCACCCGTCGACCTGCTGGTGCTCGACGAGCCCACGTCGGGGCTCGACCCCCTCATGGAGCAGGTGTTCAACGAGTGCCTCGCGGAGCACAAGGCCGACGGCACCACCGTGCTGCTGTCCAGCCACATCCTCAGCGAGGTCGAGCGCCTGGCCGACCGCGTCACCATCATCCGCGAGGGCCGCACGGTGGAGAGCGGGACGCTGGCGGACCTGCGACACCTGCGACGCAACCGGGTCCGGGCCGAGGTGTCGGGTGTCGTGCCCGACCTCGCCCCGGTGCCCGGCGTCCACGAGGTCGTCGTCGACGGGCGGGTCGTGACCTGCACCGTCGACCCGGCCGGGCTGCCTGCGCTGCTGGAGGCCCTGCACGACGCCGGCGTGGTCTCGCTGACGAGCACCCCGCCCACCCTCGAGGAGCTCTTCCTCGACGCCTACCGGAGCCCCCGGTGACCGACCGGCTGCGTGGCACGGGACTGCTGGTCCGCTTCGCTCTCCGGCGCGACCGGGTGCTGCTCACGTCGTGGGTGGTCGTCCTGGCCGCGGTGGTGGTGGCGAGCGCCGCAGGCACCACCAGCCTGTACGCCGACCCCGCCGAGCGGATCGCCGCGGCGGAGACGATCAACGCGAGTCCGGCGATCGTCGCCCTCTACGGCCCGATCCTCGACCCGTCCAGCGCGGGCGAGCTGGCGATGACCAAGATGACCGTCCTGTACGCCGTCTTCGTGGCCTTCATGGGCGTCGTGCTGGTCCGGCGCCACACCCGCGTCGAGGAGGAGAGCGGCCGCGCCGAGCTGGTCGCCGCCACCGCCGTGGGGGCCGACGCGCCGGTCGCCGCCGCACTCGTCGAGGCGGCAGCGGCGGGCGTCCTGCTGGGCGTCCTCGCTGCGGCCGGCAACGTGGCGAGCGGCCTCCCGCTGGCCGGTTCGGTGCTCTTCGGGGCGTCCTGGACCGGGATCGCCCTGGTCGGTGCGGCCGTGGGGCTGCTGGCCGCCCAGGTCTCGAGCAGCGCCCGCACCGTGGGCTTCGTGGCCTCGGGCGTCATCGGGGCGCTCTACCTGCTGCGCGCGGTGGGGGACACCACCGTGTGGTGGCTGGGCTGGCTGAGCCCGTTCGGGTGGGGCACCCGGCTGAGTGCCTGGTCGGAGCCGCGCGTGTGGGTGCTCCTCCTCCACCCGCTCCTGGCGGCCGGGCTCGTCCTCGTCGCGCTAACCCTGCGGCGCCACCGCGACCTCGGCGCCGGCCTGCTGCCGGACCGGCCGGGCCCGGCCCACGGCTCGCCGCGGCTGCGGGACGCCGTCGCCCTGGCCTGGCGCAACCAGTCCACCGCCCTGCTCGGCTGGACGGTCGGGGTCGCCGGGATGGGGGTGCTCCTGGGCTCGGTCGTGCCCAGCATGGGCTCGATGCTGGAGTCCTCCGACGCCCGCGCGGTGATCGAGGCGATGGGCGGCCTCGGCGCCCTGCAGGACGCGCTGGTCTTCGCGCTGGCCTCGGTGATCGCTGTGGTGATCACCTGCTTCGGGATCGCCGCGATCACCCGTGCCGCGGGCGACGAGCACGCAGGCCGTACCGAGACCGTGCTCGCCACCGCGACCACCCGCGACCGCGTCCTGCTGGCCGTGGGCGGACTGGCGCTGGTCGGCAGCACGTGGCTGCTCCTGGTCTCGGGGACCGCCACGGCCATCGGTCGGGGTGACGGCGTCGACGCCGTGTGGGCCGCGCTCGTCCAGGCCCCCGCCGTCTGGCTCGTGCTCGGGCTGGGACTGGTGCTGCTGACGCTCCGCAGCCGGTGGGCCATCGCCGGGTGGGCGCTGCTCGCCGCCTTCGTGAGCGTCGGCCAGCTGGGGGAGACCGTGCGGCTGCCGGAGTGGGTCATCGGGCTGTCTCCCTACCACCACGTGCCCAAGTACCCCGCGGAGGCGTTCGTGTGGCGACCCGAGCTGGTGATGACCGGCCTGGCGGCCGCGTCACTGCTCGTCGCCTGGTTGCGCTTCCGCAGCCGTGACATCGGCTAGCGTCCTTGCCATGTGGCAGCCCGAGCCCGGTTGGCAGCGCCTCCCGGGCGCCGGCCCGTCCACCTTCGGGGTGTGGTCCGCGGTCGAGGACGGCCGCGAGGTCGTGGTCAAGAGGCTGGCCGCCCCGGAGCCGCCCGACCCGCCCGGACTGCGCGATCCCCACGACGCCAACTACTGGCGCCGGGCGGCCGACGTCGCGATGTCGGGGGTCGTACGCCGCACCGCCGGGCTGCGCGAGGCGCCCGTCGTACGCGTCGAGGAGGACGACGACGGGGTGACGGTCGTCCACGAGCGGGTGCTGGGGGAGGCGCCCGGTGGTCTCTTCATCGCCCGGAGCCTGGGGCGTTTCGCCGGTGCCGACCTCGGTCGCCAGCCGTGGCTGGCGACCGGGCAGCTGCGCACCCGGCTGAGGCTGGTCGAGCGGCGGGGCGGCTGGCTCACCCTGGCGCGCACGCCGACCGCGGACATCGCGGAGCACCTGTGGACCCGCCGCGAGTGGTGGCTCTCGCGGTGCGACGACCTCCCGCGCGTCGCCCAGCACGGTGACCCGGTCGCGGCCAACGTGCCGGTCCGTGACGGGGACGACGCGGTGGCCATCGACTGGTCGCACCTGGGCACGGGTCCGGTGGGCGCCGACCTGGGCTACCTGTCACTGTCGTCGCGCGAGGGCTTCGAGCCGTTGCTCGACGCCTACCTCCTCGGCCTCCCCGAGGACCTCGCGACCCGTGAGGAGGCCGAGCTCGGGGCGCGGGTGACGGCCGTCTACACCGCGCTCACCCGCGTGGACTGGGCGCTCGGCCGGGTCGCCGACGGGGAGGGGGCCCTGGCCGGCAAGTTCCGCCACCCCGCCGTGGCGCCGTACATCATGGCGATGCAGCGGCAGGTGACCCAGATCGAGGCCCTGCTCGGCTGAGGAGACTCAGAGCTGACTGGCCGCGAAGGTGTCGCAGGCCTCGAGGGTGCCCTGCTCGTAGCCGGTGGTGAACCAGCGCACGCGCTGCTCGGACGACCCGTGGGTCCAGCCCTCGGGGTCGACCCGCTGGCCCGACTTCTGCTGGATCCGGTCGTCGCCGACGGTCTTGGCCGAGTCGATGGCCTCGTTGATGTCGCCCTCGTCGAGGTCGGCGAGGATGCCGTCGCCGTCAGCGGCGTCGCGGGTCCACATGCCGGCGTAGCAGTCGGCCTGGAGCTCGAGTCGCACCGCGTCGGACTCGGGGCCCTGCTGCGTGCGGACCTTGCCCATGGTGCCGAGCAGGTTCTGGATGTGGTGGCCGTACTCGTGACCCAGGACGTAGGGCTCCACGAAGTCGCCGCCCTGGCCGCCGAGCTGGCCCTCCAGGACGTCGGAGAAGAACGTGGTGTCCAGGTAGACCTGCTGGTCGGCCGGGCAGTAGAACGGGCCGACCTGCGAGGTGGCCTGGCCGCAGCCGGTGTTGATGCCGCCGCTGAAGGTGACGATCTGGGCCGGGGTGAACTCGGTGCCTCCCTGCTCGGGCAGGGTCTTGGCCCAGTACTGCTCGAGGGAGTAGGCCACGGCCTTGCGCGCGCAGTCCACGTCCGTGTTGGCGTCGGCGCCGGTCTTGCAGTTGGCGTAGCGGTCGCTGTCCTGGTCCAGGCCCGACGGGTTGCCGCCCTGGCCGGAGGGGTCGACGCCCGTGCCCGTGCCGCCGCCGCCTATGCACTGGGTGAGCACGAGGAACAGGATGATCACCAGGACGCCACCGATGCCGCCCCCGGCCTTGGTGCCGCCCGGCATCGGGATCCGCATCGGGCCGCCGCCACCGCGACCTCCGCCGCCACCGGCGTCGCCGACGCGACCCCTGCTGATGTCAGCCTTCGGGTTGAACCGCATGATGGGAGCGCCTTTCGACGGAGCAGGGGGGACCGGGGGGCAGGTTAACCCTCTCCGGGCGGTTCGTGGGTCAGCGCCGATTCCTAGGGGTGGGTCCGGTCTCCGTACACTTGCCGATGATGATCACCGCCCAGCAGCTCGAGGTCCGCGCGGGCGCTCGTCTCCTCATGGAGAACGTCAGCTTCCGCATCGCAGCAGGCGACAAGGTCGGCCTCGTGGGCCGCAACGGCGCCGGCAAGACCACCCTCACCAAGATCCTCGCCGGCGAGGCCCAGCCGGCCTCCGGCACCGTCCTGTCCAACGGCGAGGTCGGCTACCTGCCGCAGGACCCCCGCATCGGCAACCCCGAGGTCCTGGCCCGCGAGCGGATCCTGTCCGCGCGTGGTCTGGACGACGTCGTACGCCGGATGCGCGACGCCGAGGTCGACATGGCGTCGGAGGACCCCGTCGTCCACGAGCGCGGCATGAAGCGCTGGGCGCGGGCCGACGCCGAGCTGCACGCCGGCGGCGGTTACGCCGCGGAGTCCGAGGCCGCCCAGATCGCCAGCAGCCTGGGCATCGAGACCCGGTTGCTCGACCAGCCCCTCAAGACGCTCTCCGGCGGCCAGCGCCGCCGGGTCGAGCTGGCCCGCATCCTGTTCTCCGGCGCCGAGACGCTGCTCCTCGACGAGCCGACCAACCACCTCGACGCCGACTCGATCGTGTGGCTGCGCGGGTTCCTGTCCTCCCACCGCGGGGGACTCATCGTGATCAGCCACGACAACGCCCTCCTCGAGGCCACGGTCAACAAGGTCATGCACCTCGACGCCAATCGTGGCGTGATCGACGTCTACAACATGGGCTGGAAGAACTACCTCTCCCAGCGCGAGACCGACGAGCGGCGACGCAAGCGCGAGCGGGCCAACGCCGAGAGCAAGGCCAAGACGCTCACCGACCAGGCCAACAAGATGCGGGCCAAGGCCTCCAAGGCCACCGCCGCGCAGTCGATGCTCAAGCGGGCCGAGAAGATGGTCGCGGGGCTCGAGGGCGAGCGCGCGTCCGACAAGGTGGCGCGGATCAAGTTCCCCGCGCCCGCCCCGTGCGGCAAGACCCCCATCACCGGCGAGGAGCTGTCGAAGTCCTACGGCTCGCTCGAGGTCTTCACCGACGTGGACCTGGCCATCGACAAGGGCTCGCGCGTGGTGATCCTGGGCCTCAACGGTGCCGGCAAGACCACGATGCTGCGGATCCTCGCCGGCGTCGACCAGTCCGACACCGGTCGCGTGCTGCCCGGGCACGGCCTCAAGCTCGGCTACTACGCCCAGGAGCACGAGACCCTCGACACCGGTCGCACGGTGCTCGAGAACATGCAGTCGGCCGCGCCCCAGCTCACCGACAGCGAGGCGCGCAGCGTGCTCGGCTCCTTCCTCTTCTCCGGCGACGACGCGCACAAGTCCGCGGCCGTGCTGTCGGGTGGCGAGAAGACGCGCCTGGCCCTCGCCGCCCTGGTGGTCTCCAGCGCCAACGTGCTGCTGCTCGACGAGCCCACCAACAACCTCGACCCGGCGTCGCGGGAAGAAGTGCTGGCCGCGATCCGTTCCTACGAAGGAGCGATCATCCTCGTCACCCACGACGAGGGGGCCGTGCGGGCCCTCGAACCCGACCGGGTCCTGCTGCTCCCCGACGGGGACGAGGACCTGTGGAACGAGGGCTACCTCGACCTCGTGTCGCTCGCCTGAGCAGCAGTCGCACCACCGCACGTCTCCACCCGGAGACATGTCGTCCCGGCCTCGGGCCGAGGGCACGCAGCACGACCGAGGAGGTCACATGTCGATGATGGGTGGTGCCGGACGCGGCGCGGTCTTCCGCCACATGCGTACGGACCGGTCCGAGGTCCCGCGCGGCGTGAGCCGCCAGACCGTACGCCGCGTGCTGTCCTTCGCGCGTCCGCACCGGCGGCTGATCGCGGTGTTCCTGCTCCTGACGGTGATCGACGCCTGCCTGGTCGTGGTCAACCCGCTCCTCGTGCAGCGCCTCGTGGACGACGGCATCAACGGCGACGACGGCACCCTGGTCACCCTGCTCGCCCTGGCCATGGCCGGAGTGGCGGTGGTCAGCGCGGCTCTCGCGGTGGTGGGCGGCTGGTTCTCCTCGCGCATCGGCGAGGGCCTGATCTTCGACCTGCGCACGCAGGTCTTCGGCCACGTGCAGCGCCAGAGCCTGGCGTTCTTCACCCGCACCCAGACCGGCGCGCTGGTGTCCCGGCTCAACAACGACGTGATCGGCGCCCAGCGCGCCTTCACCTCCACCCTGTCGAGCACGGTCTCCAACTCGATCTCGGTGGTCGTGGTCGGCATCGCGATGCTCGCCCTCAGCTGGCAGGTCACCCTGATGTGCCTGCTGCTCTTCCCGATCCTGCTCCTCACCTCGCGGGTCGTCGGCACCAAGCTGGCCGGCCTGACCCGCAACCAGATGGACGGCAACGCCGACCTCGGCAACGCCATGACCGAGCGCTTCAACGTCGGCGGCGCGATGCTCCTCAAGCTCTTCGGCCGCCGTGACGAGGAGGACGCCGTCTTCGCCACCAAAGCGGGCGTCGTCCGCGACCTGGGCGTGCGGATCTCCCTCATCACGCGCATCTTCGGTGCCGCCATGATGCTCGTCCCGGCGCTGGCCACCGCGCTCGTCTACGGGGTCGGCGGCCACCTGGCGCTGAACGGCACGCTGACCGTCGGCACCCTCTTCGCCCTCGCGACGCTGCTGCTGCGCCTGCTCGGTCCCCTCCAGGGCCTGTCCAACGTCCGCATCGACGTGATGACGGCCCTGGTCAGCTTCGAGCGCGTCTTCGAGGTGCTCGACCTGCCGTCGCTGGTGGCCGAGAAGCCCGACGCCCTCGTGCTGCCCCGTACCGCCTCGCGGCTCGAGTTCGACGACGTGTCCTTCACCTACCCGGGCGCCGACGAGGTGTCGCTCGCGTCCCTGGAGAACGTCGCCCGGCTCGAGTCCCGCGACACCGGCGAGGTCCTCAGCGGCGTCTCCTTCACCGCGGCGCCCGGGCAGATGGTGGCGCTGGTCGGCCCGTCCGGCGCCGGCAAGACGACGGTCACCCACCTCGTCGCCCGTCTGTACGACGCCACGTCCGGCGTCGTGCGCGTCGGCGGCCAGGACGTCCGCGACCTCACCCTGGACTCCCTGGAGGACGCAGTCGGCTACGTCACCCAGGACGCCCACATGTTCCACGACACCATCCGCGCCAACCTCGTCTACGCCCGCCCGGGCTCCGGCGACACCGAGATCTGGGCGGCCCTCGAGGCGGCCCAGGTGGGTCCCCTGGTGCGCGGTCTGCCCGACGGCCTCGACACCGTCGTCGGCGACCGCGGCTACCGGCTCTCCGGCGGCGAGCGACAGCGCCTGGCCATCGCCCGGCTGCTGCTCAAGTCGCCGTCCATCGTGGTGCTCGACGAGGCCACCGCCCACCTCGACAGCGAGTCGGAGGCCGCCGTCCAGCGTGCCCTCGACGCGGCGCTCGAGGAGCGGACCTCCCTGGTCATCGCGCACCGCCTCTCGACCGTCCGCAACGCAGACCAGATCCTGGTGATGGACGGCGGGCGGGTCGTGCAGTCCGGGACGCACGCCTCGCTGCTCGCCGAGGGCGGCCTGTACGCCGACCTGTACGCCACGCAGTTCCGCGAGGACGCGGCCCCGGTCGAGGCCTGAGGTCCGTCTAGGGTCGGGACCATGGACCTGTCGCTCACGGATCGTGTCTACGTCGTCACCGGGGGAGCGCGGGGACTCGGCCGTGCCACCGCCGACTGCCTGGTCGCGGAAGGCGCGCGCGTCGTCCTCTCCGGCCGGTCGGCGGAGTCGCTCGAGGCGGCGGCCGCCGAGCTCGGTGAGGCCGCCGTCACCGTCGAGGCCGACAACGCCGACCCGGCCACCCCGGGCCGGCTGATCGCCGCCGCCCAGGAGCGCTGGGGCCGCCTCGACGGCGCCCTCATCTCGGTCGGCGGGCCGCCCAAGGGGCCGGTCACCGACATGACCGACGAGCAGTGGACCGACGCGTTCGGCTCGGTGTTCCTCGGCGCCGTGCGGCTCGCCCGCGAGATCGGGTCCGCGCTCGGCGACGGCGGGTCGCTGGCCCTGGTGCTGAGCTCGAGCGTGCGGGCCCCGCTCGCCGACATGGCCATCTCCAACGGGCTGCGTCCCGGTCTGGCCATGGTGGCCAAGACCCTGTCCGACGAGCTCGGACCGCGGRGCGTGCGGGTCAACGGCCTGCTGCCGGGCCGGGTGTCCACCGAGCGGGTCGCCGAGCTGGACGCCCTGTCGGGCGATGCCGCGCGGGCCCGGGCGGCCGCCGAGGCGACGATCCCGCTCCGGCGCTACGGGGAGCCGGAGGAGTTCGGTCGGGCGGCGGCCTTCCTGCTGTCGCCGGCCGCGTCGTTCGTCAACGGCGTCATGCTCCCGGTCGACGGCGGGATGCTGCGGGCGCTCTGACTGCCCTCGGGGCCGC
>NZ_JBFUKA010000022.1:0-47488 GCF_056401085.1 Nocardioides sp. P4_G4 | reverse complement strand
GCTGCCGTCCGCGCCGACCGCCACGGGGCTGGTCCGCAGATCGACCACCGCCGCGGCCGGCGCGTCGGCGTAGCTGAYGGAGTCGGGCACGACCCGCACGCCCGGCGACGTGCCGCGGGTGTCGAAGCCGGGATCCATCCGGTCGTTGCCCGCTCCCGGCACGATCACGTCGCCGCGCTTGTGGACCAGGCCGAAGGAGTCGGTCCAGTAGGCGTCCGCCTCGCCGTAGATGAGGTCGTTGTCGGGTCCGCCGTAGATCGTGTCGGAGCCCTTGCCACCGCAGATCACGTCGTTGCCGCCGCCGGCGACGATCGTGTCGTTGCCGTCACCGGCGACGATCACGTCGCGCTGCGGGGTGCCGTCGATCCTGTTGCTCCTGGCGTTGCCCACGATCGTGGCCCTGAGCCCGTTGCAGGTGGGCGCGGCCGCCTCGGCGGCGGTGGCGGTGACCGCGAGGCCCGGGACGAGCAGGGCGAGCGTGACTGCGGCAGTCGGGACGAGACGCATGAGGGACCCCCAGAGAAAGTGGCGTACCCCTGCTTACTACCGCTGGGGCCACGGGGTAAACGTCGAGCGCCCCTCCGATCAGTCGGTCTGCTCGTCGCGCTGCTCGGGCCCGTGCGCCAGCAGACGCTCGAAGCCGGCCTCGTCGAGGACGGTCACGCCGAGCTGCTCGGCCTTGTCGGCCTTGGACCCGGCGTTCTCGCCCACCACGACGTAGTCGGTCTTCTTCGACACCGACCCCGAGGCCTTGCCGCCGCGGACGATGATCGCCTCCTTGACCGAGTCCCGGGTGTAGGCGTCCAGCGAGCCGGTGACCACGACCGTCAGCCCCTCGAGCGTGCGCGGGACCGACGCGTCGCGCTCGTCGGCCATCGTCACCCCGGCGGCGGCCCACGTGTCGACGATGGCGTTGTGCCAGGCGACGTTGTCGCCCACCTCGTCGGTCTCGGCGTCGCCCGCGCTGCTGCCGTGGAACCACGTGCGCACCGACGCCGCGATCGTCGGCCCCACGCCGTCGGTGTTGGCCAGCGTCTCCTCGTCGGCCTCACGGATCGCGGCCATCGACCCGAACTGGGTGGCGAGCGCCCGGGCCGCCGTGGGTCCGACGTGCCGGATGGACAGCGCCACGAGGACCCGCCACAGCGGCACCCGCTCCTTGCGCTCGTGGAGGTTGGCCAGCAGCCGGGCGCCGTTGGCGCTCAGCTGGGGGCCTTCCTCGTCCTTCTTCGGCGCGCGGGTGAACAGCGGGGCCCTCAGCAGCGCGGCCTCGTCGAGCCCGAAGAGGTCGCCCTCGTTGCGGATCGCCCCCGCGTCGAGCAGAGCGACCGCGGCCTCGTAGCCGAGCCCCTCGATGTCGAACGCGCCCCGCCCGGCRACGTGGAACACCCGCTCGCGGACCTGGGCCGGGCACTTCTCGTGGTTGGGGCAGCGCAGGTCCTTGTCGCCCTCCTTCTGCTGGGCCAGCGGGGTGCGGCAGGCGGGACACCTCGTCGGCATCCGCCAGGGCCGCAAGCCCTTGGGTCGCAGCGGYAGCACCGGACCGACGATCTCGGGGATCACGTCGCCGGCCTTGCGCAGCACCACCGTGTCACCGGGCCGGACGTCCTTGCGCTTCACCTCGTGGGCGTTGTGGAGGGTGGCGTTCTCCACCGTGGAGCCGGCGACGCGGGTGGGCTCCATGACGCCGTACGGCGTGACGCGTCCGGTGCGGCCCACGTTGACCTCGATGGAGAGGAGCTTGGCGTTGACCTCCTCGGGCGGGTACTTGAAGGCGATGGCCCAGCGCGGGGCCCGGCTGGTCGAGCCGAGGCGACGCTGCAGCGAGACGTCGTCGACCTTGACCACCACGCCGTCGATCTCGTAGCCCACGATGGTGTGCCGGTTGTCCCCCACGTGGTCGATGTAGGCCCGCACCTCCTCGATGCTCGGGACCACCCGCACCTGGTCGGAGGTCGGCAGCCCCCAGGCGCGCATGGCGGCGTACGACGCGGACTGGGCGACCGGCTCGAAGCCCTCGCGGGCGCCCAGGCCGTGGCAGACCATGCCGAGCGACCGGGTCGCGGTGACGCGGGGGTCCTTCTGCCGCAGCGAGCCGGCGGCCGCGTTGCGCGGGTTGGCGAACAGCGGCTTGCCGGCATCGGCCATGGAGGCGTTGAGCCGCTCGAACGCCTCGGCGGGCARGAAGACCTCGCCGCGGACCTCGAGCAGCGCGGGGACCGGGAGGTCGTCGGTGCCGGTCAAGCGGTGCGGCACGGAGCCGATGGTCTTGACGTTGGGCGTGACGTCCTCGCCGGTGCGGCCGTCCCCGCGGGTGAGGGCGCGCACCAGCCGCCCCTGCTCGTAGAGCAGGTTGATCGCCAGCCCGTCGACCTTGAGCTCGCACAGCAGGTCGGGTGACTCCAGCCCGTCACGCCGCAGGCGGGCATGCCACGCGTCGAGCTCCTCGAAGGAGAACGCGTTGTCGAGGCTCTCCATCCGCTGCAGGTGGTCGACGGCGGTGAACTCGGTCGACACCGCCCCGCCCACCGTCTGGGTCGGCGAGTCGGGGGTGCGGAGCTCGGGATGCTCCTCCTCGAGTGCCTCCAGCTCGCGCATCCGGGCGTCGAAGTCGGCATCGGAGAGCGTCGGGTCGTCCAGGACGTAGTAGCGCCAGCGCGCGTCCTCGAGCTGCTCACGCAGGTCCTGGTGACGCTCCCGGGCGTCGGTGGGGGCGGGCTCCACGGTCATGGCGCACAGTCTGCCCTCCTGGACCGACAGGGTGGATCGACGTCGCCGTCCGACCGGTCCAGACCACCGGGAATCAAACGATGAAACGGATTTGTTCCGTCCACGATGTACGCCTACGCTCGTGACGAAACGGAACAGTTTCGTTCCATCCACCCGATCCGAGGAGACGCATGACCCCCGCCGAGACCGCGAGCCGCCCCCGGGTGGAGGGCGATCGCGAGCAGGAGATCCTCGACGCGGCCCTCGAGGTCCTGGGTGCGGTCGGCTACGACCGGCTCACGATGGACGCGGTGGCAACACGGGCGAAGGCGTCGAAGGCCACGCTCTACCGCCGCTGGACCACCAAGCTCAACCTCGTGATCGACGCCCTCGTCGCCCAGAAGGCCGCACCCGAGCCGGCCGACACCGGCTCCCTGCGCGGTGACCTCGAGGCGGCGTACTGCGGCTTCGGCGGCCTCACCGACACCGAGGCCGTCATCCTCTTCACCAGCGTCCTCACCGCCATCGGGCGGGATCCCGAGTTCGCCCACGCCTACCGCACCCAGGTCCTCGGGCCGAAGATCGCGCACACGATCGCCATCTTCGAGCGCGCCAGGGTCCGCGGCGAGCTGCGCGACGACATCGACATCACCCTGATCGGCCCGGCGCTTCCGGGCATCGTCCTGCACCGCTTCTTCATGCTCGGTGAGGCTCCGACCCCGGAGCTCATCGATCGCGTCCTCGACCAAATCATCCTGCCCGCCGCGACCACCGCCGCCGTGGGCTGACCGCTCCACACGAACCCGAAGGAACCCCATGTCCGAGAAGACCCAGGCCCCGGAGGCCRTCGAGGTCACCCCCCAGGAGCACAAGCGGCTCCGGTGGGCACTCGTCCTCATCTCCCTGGCCCAGCTCATGGTGGTGCTCGACTCCACCATCGCCAACATCGCCCTGCCGTTCATCGGCAAGGACCTGGACATCGACCAGGCCAACCTCCAGTGGATCGTCACCGGCTACGCCTTGACCTTCGGCGGCTTCCTGCTGCTCGGTGGCCGGCTCGCCGACCTCTACGGCCGCCGCCGGATCTTCATGGTCGGCGTCCTGGTGTTCGCGCTCGCCTCGCTCATCGGCGGCGTCGCGCAGAACGAGGTCATGCTGCTGTCCGCCCGGGCCTTCCAGGGCACCGGTGCCGCGATGGCCTCCCCCGCCGCCCTGGCGCTCATCACGACCACCTTCCCGGCCGGCAAGGAGCGCAACCGCGCCTTCGCCGTGTACGCCGCGATGGCCGGTGTCGGTGCCGCCGTCGGCCTGATCCTGGGTGGCTGGCTCACCGGCCTCGACTCCCCGCTCGGCATCGCCGGCTGGCGCTACACCTTCCTCATCGTGGTCCCGATCGGCCTGGTGGCGGCCCTGTTGGCCCCGCGCTTCTTCGACGAGTCGGAGCGGCACTCCGGCGAGCTCGACGTCCCCGGCGCCATCACCGGCACCGGCGGCCTGCTCGCCATCGTCTACGGCCTCTCCCTCGCCGGCCAGGCGGCTCACGGCTTCACCGACCCCACCACGATCATCGCCCTGGTGGTCGGCCTCGCACTGCTCGGCGTGTTCCTGCTGGTCGAGTCGCGGGTGGAGCACCCCCTCATGCCGTTCCGGATCTTCAAGAGCAAGAACCGGGCCGCCGCCTTCGCCGTGATGATGATCGTCCCGGCCGCGATGTTCGCGATGTTCTTCTTCCTCTCGCTGTTCATCCAGCTCGTGGTCGGCTACTCGCCGCTGCAGACCGGCGTCGCGTTCCTGCCGTTCTCCGTCGCGATGATCATCTCGGCGACCGCCGCGTCCAAGCTGATCAGCCACGTCGACCCGCGCTTCCTGTCCGGGGTGGGCACGCTGCTCTCCGCGGCGGCGCTCTACGGCTTCAGCCGGATCACGGTCCCCGAGGACCCGGCCTCGATCCTGGGCTCGCTGGGCGGCCAGGGCGTCCCGATCGGCGACGGGGTCAACTACTGGACCCAGATCCTGCCGTTCATCGTGCTGATGGCCTTCGGCATGGGGCTCAACTTCGTGCCCCTGACCCTGGTCGCCGTGCACCACCTGCGCGACTCGGACACCGGCATCGGCTCCGGCGTCCTCAACACGATGCAGCAGGTCGGCGGCGCCCTGGGCCTCGCGACCCTGAGCACCGTCTCGCTGCACTTCGCCCAGACCCGGGCGGACGAGATCGCTCCCTCGCTCGCCGCCGCGGCCAAGGGCGGCATGGACGACGGCACCATCGCCCAGCTGGCCAGCCTCGGCGCCTTCACCGAGGGCGCGACCATGGCGTTCCTCGTCGGCTCGCTGATGATGCTGGCCGCATCGGCCATCGTGTGGATCTTCCTCGACGTCAAGCACGAGGAGCTGGCCACGGACGGCCCGCCCGAGGGCGTCCACGTCGGCTGATCGCCGTACCGACCACGACCCGTCCGCGCACCGCGGGCGGGTCGTGGCCATTTCCGCGCACGGGCCCGACCCGTCGGCACCCATCCGTCCCTGCCCGTCGCTTCGAAGGAGTCCCGTGAGTGAGCCGCTGCTGACGAGGTACGACGCCCCCGGGCGTCCCGACGCGATGGTCTTGATGCTGCACGGCGGCAAGCCGCGGTCGCGGCAGTCCGTCGACGGCCGGAGCGCCTCGTGGCGCCGCGCGCTGTGGATGCAGCGCTCGATCGCGATGCGTGCCCACGAGGCGGGCACGGGGGTGTGGCTGGTGCGCTACCGCGAGCGCGGCTGGAACGGTGGGGAGGGCCGTGTCGCCGACGCCCGCTGGGCCCTGGACCGCCTGCGCGCCGAGCACGGGGACGTCCCGGTCGTGCTGCTGGGCCACTCGATGGGCGCGCGGGTGGCCGTCCACGTCGCCGACGACCCCTCGGTGGTCGGCGTCGTCGGGCTCGCCCCCTGGTGGTCGGCCGAGGACCCCGTCTCCGCGCTGGCCGGCCGTTCGCTGGTGGCCGCCCACGGGCGCCGCGACCGGATCACGTCGTACGCCGAGACCCGCCGCTACGTCGAGCGGGCCCGGGGCGTCGCCCCGGACGCCACGCTGCACGACATGGGGGTGCTGGGGCACTACATGCTGACGGGCGTGGACCGCTGGAACGACGTGGCGATCGACGCCTCGCTGCGCCTCCTGGCCCCCGCCTGAAGGTCTGCCCTCGCTCTGCCGCGCTCAGAGGTGGCCGGCGACCGCACCGGACAGGCGCAGCGCCTGCCGCGCCCAGTCGTACGACGCCCCGGCCAGGCCGCAGGACGGCGTCACGACCAGCCGTCCCGCGGCCTCGTCGTGGTCCAGGCCGAGCATGTCCAGCCAGCGCAGCACCCGCTCGGTGAGCACGGTGTCGGTCGGGACGCCGTCGGGGTCCGTCGAGGGCACGATGCCGAGCGCGACGGTCTCCCCCGCCTCGAGCGCCTCGGCGAGGTGGTCGAGGTCCTCGGGCCGCAGGACGTCGAGGTCCACGGAGAGGCCCCGGGCACCGGCACCGCGGACGAGCGACCAGGGCACCGCCGGCGCGCACGAGTGCACCCACGGCTCGGCCCCGGACTCGGTGATGGCGGTCAGCACCCACTCCAGCGCGGCCGAGGCCTCGGGCGGGTGCACCCGCCGGTGCCGGCCGAAGCCGGAGGCCGTCGGGATCGCGCCCGCGAGGACCGCGGGCAGCGCCGGCTCGTCGACCTGGACGACCAGCCGCTCGGTGTCGGGCAGACGCCGGCGGAGGTCGGCGACGTGGTCGCGGACCCCCTCGGCGAGCGCCTGCGCGAGGTCGCGGCGGGCCCCGTGGTCGGACAGGATCTTGTCGCCGCGCGGCTTCTCGACCGTCGCGGCCAGCGTCCACGGGCCGCAGACCTGGGCCTTGAACGGGCCGACGTGCCCCTGGGCCTGCTCCTCGACCTGGTCGAGGTCCTGGGCCAGCAGGGAGCGGGCGCGCCGGTGGTCGACCCCGGGCGCGTCGGTCAGCCGCCAGCCGGCCGGCTGCAGGTCCGCACCGAGCCCGGCGACCACGGCCAGGCCGCGCCCGGTCATGGTCGCGAGCGCCCCCCGCCCGGGCAGCTCGGGGACGTGCGGCAGGGAGAGCTCGCCGAGGACGACACGGACGGCCTCGGCGTACTCCCGGTCGTCGGTGCCGGGCATCGACCCGACGCCGCTGGCCAGGGTGGTCACGCCAGGGCCTCCGAGCGGGCCGTGGCACTGATGGTGGCGGAGCCCACGACCCGGCTCCCGTCGTAGACCACGACCGCCTGACCGGGGGCGATGCCCTCGGCCGGCTCGAGGAGCTCGACGGCGACCCCGTCGGCATGGACGGTGACGACGGCGCGGTGCTCGGCACCGTGGGCGCGCAGCTGGACGGTCACCTCGGGACCGTCGAGCAGGTCCGGGACCGTCCCGCACCAGCGCGGCCGGATGCCGGTGATCCGGTCGATCCGCAGCCCCTCGCGGGGACCCACGGTGACCGTGCCGGAGACCGGCTCGATGTCCAGGACGAAGCGCGGCCTGCCGTCCGGGGCCGGCCGTCCGAGCCGCAGCCCACGGCGCTGGCCGATGGTGTAGGCGACGGTCCCCTCGTGCCGGCCCAGGACCTCGCCCGAGGCGGCGTCGACGATGTCGCCGCCGGCGTTGGGGTTGCGGTCCCCCAGCTTGTCGCGCAGCCAGCCGGCGTTGTCCCCGTCGGCGACGAAGCAGATGTCGTGCGAGTCGGGCTTGTCGGCCACCAGCAGCCCGCGGCGGGCGGCCTCCTCGCGCACCCTCGGCTTGCTGGTGTCACCGAGCGGGAACAGCGAGTGGGCGAGCTGCCGCTGGTCGAGCACGCCGAGCACGTAGGACTGGTCCTTGCCGTGGTCGACGGCCCGGTGCATCTCGATGAGTCCGTCCTCGCCGGTGCGCAGCTGGGCGTAGTGGCCGGTCGCGACGGCGTCGAACCCGAGGGCCAGCGCGCGGTCGAGCACGGCGGCGAACTTGATCTTCTCGTTGCACCGCAGGCACGGGTTGGGCGTGCGGCCGGCGGCGTACTCGTCCATGAAGTCCTCGACCACGTCCTCGTGGAACCGGTCGGAGAGGTCCCAGACGTAGAACGGGATGCCGATGACGTCGGCCGCGCGGCGGGCGTCGTTGCTGTCCTCGATGGTGCAGCAACCGCGGGCCCCCGTGCGGTACGACGCGGGGTTGCGCGACAGGGCGAGGTGGATGCCGGTCACGTCGTGGCCGGCCTCGACGGCACGGGCCGCGGCGACGGCCGAGTCGACCCCGCCGGACATGGCAGCGATGATCCTCATCGAGACGTCCTCACCCGTCGCCTCACCGCGGCTTGGCCGCGCGGGCCCGCTCCACGACCGGTCCGATGGCCTCGACGAGGGCGTCGACGTCGGCGGGGGTGGAGGTGTGGCCGAGCGAGAAGCGCAGGGAGTGGCGGGCCTGGTCGGCGTCGCAGCCCATGGCCAGCAGCACGTGGGAGGGCTGCGGGACCCCGGCGCTGCACGCCGAGCCGGTGGAGCACTCGATGCCCCGGGCGTCGAGGAGCATGAGCAGGGAGTCGCCCTCGCAGCCGGGGAAGCCCAGGTGCGCGTTGCCGGGGAGCCGGCCGGGGGCCGCCTCGTCGGACGAGCCGTCGGCGGGGGCGTCGAGCGCGGCGCCGTGCAGGTGCGCGTCCGGCACCGCCTCGACCACGCGGCGCACCAGGTCGTCACGCAGCGCGGCCACGCGCTCCGCGTGCTCGGGCTGGGCCTTGACCGACGCCTCGATGGCGGCGGCGAGCCCGGCGATGGCCGGCGGGTCGAGCGTGCCGCTGCGGATGTCGCGCTCCTGCCCACCGCCGTGGACGAGGGCGGAGACCCGCAGGTCGCGGCGTACGACGAGGGCCCCGACGCCGTAGGGGCCGCCGACCTTGTGCCCGGTGAAGCTGAGGGCGTCGACACCCGAGGCCTCGAAGTCGACGGGGACGGAGCCGACGGCCTGGACCGCGTCGGTGTGGACCGGGATGCCGTGCTCGTGGGCCAGCGCCACCACCTCGTCGACCGGCTGGAGGGTGCCCACCTCGTTGTTGGCCCACATGACCGAGACGAGGGCCACCGTGGCCGGGTCGCGCTCGATGGAGCGGCGCAGGGCCTCGACGTCGAGGCGACCGCGCTCGTCGACGGGCAGCAGCTCGACCTCGGCACCGTCGTCGGTGGCCAGCCAGTGCAGCGGGTCGAGGACCGCGTGGTGCTCGATCGCGGTGGACAGGATCCGGACGCGGCGCGGGTCCTCGCCCCGCCGTGCCCAGAAGATCCCCTTGAGCGCCAGGTTGTCGGCCTCGGTGCCACCGGAGGTGAAGACGACGTCCCCGGGACGGCAGCCCAGGGAGCGCGCGATCGTCTCGCGGGCCTCCTCCACGACCCGGCGGGCCGAGCGTCCCGAGGCGTGCAACGAGTTGGCGTTGCCCACCGAGGCCAGCTGCGCGGTCATCGCGTCCAGCGCGACGGGCAGCATCGGCGTCGTCGCGGCGTGGTCGAGGTAGACGGGGGGTCCGGCGGTGGTCATGACCTGCCAAGCCTACGCGCGGGGTGCACGAGGTCCATCTCGGCGTTCCACCCCGGGCCGCCCGCAGGCCACCTAGAGTCCCGCGCATGTGGCTGGTGTCCCGGGTCCTCGTCCTGTGCCTGCTGCTCGTCGGCACCGGGGCCTGCGCGGTCGACGACCACCCCAGCCGCCCGGCGGCGGTCCAGCCCCTCGGCCCGGACGACTTCCGGGTCGCGGCCGGCGCCGTCGTGGCGCAGCGTGAGGACGCGTTGCACGACGGGGACCGGGCCGCCTTCCTGTCCACCGTGGACGACGACGCGCTCCAGTTCGTGGCCACCCAGGCCCGCTGGTTCGACAACCTGGCCGCGATGCCGGTCGGGGACCTCCACCTGGAGCCCGTGGCCGGTGACCCGCCGAGTGCCGAGGGCGACGACCTCCTCCTGCCGGTCGACCTCACCTTCCGGCTCGACGGCTTCGAGGATCGCAGCGTCACGCAGCGGCTGCTCTACACGTTCCGGCAGGTCGACGGCGAGGTCGTGCTCGTCAACGATCGCGACGCCGAGGACGACCGCCGTACGGGGTGGCTCCCGGACCCGTGGGACGTCGCCCACCTGGTGGTCCGGGAGAGCGGCCCGATCCTCGGCTTCTTCGACGAGGAGACCGAGCCCTACGCCGACGCCGTGATGAGCGACCTCGAGGCCTCCCAGGAGACCGTCCTCGCGGCCGTCCCGGACTGGTCCGGGCAGGTCGTGGCCTACGACATCTCCGACCTCACCGCCCTCGAGGAGCGCACCCCGATGGACCTCGAGGAGACCGGCGGGGTCGCCTACCCGGTCCCCGTCAGCCCGGGCTCGAGCGAGGTCGCCGCCTACCGCTTCATCGTCAACCCGGACGTGGCCCACAACGAGCTGCAGCGCGAGTTCCTGCTCCGCCACGAGCTGGCCCACGTGGCGCTGGCCCGCAGGGACGACCAGAGCCCGCGCTGGCTGGCGGAGGGCGCCGCCGAGTACGTGTCCCGCAGCCACTACTCCGCCGCGCAGCAACGCCGGATGGCGGCCTACGTCCTGTCGTACCTCGGCTCGCCCGTACCTGTCCTGGCCAACGGCACCGAGTTCTACGCCGACGCCGACGCCAGCTACGGGCTGGCCGGCGCCGCCTGCACCTACCTCGCCGCCACCCGCGGTGCGCAGAGCCTGTGGGCGCTGATGGACGCCTTCACCGCCGAGCGGCGCCGGCTCGGCCAGGCCGCGCCGCTCTCGGCGACCCAGGTCGACGCGGTCCTCCTCCGGGAGATCGGCCTCGACGGCCGTGCGCTGGCCCGGGCTGCCGTGGCGTGGGCGACCGCCGGCTCGTGAGCAGGGCTCACGACGCCATCGGCCCGACCAGCCACGGGTGGTCCGGGCGTTCGCGGCGTACGGCGTCGCGCAGCCACGCCTGCGTGCCCGCGTCGAGCAGCGGCCACGCCACCTCGAGGTCGACGGTGTCCTTGGGCCGGTGCAGCCGCGCCTTGTGGTGCAGCACCACCTCGGGACGCATGTAGCGGATGCCGTCGGCGGCCACCCACGTCACGTCGGCGAGCGGCACCACGTGCGCGTCGTCACGTCGACTCACCCAGAGCCCCCCGCGGTCCTCGGAGAGGATGCAGTCGAGGAACCACGGTGCGGTGGCGTGGTCGCGCAGCCACACCTGGCCGGCGTGCTCGTGCGGCTCGGGCCAGTCGTCGTTGAGCGGGCGGATCGCGCCGCTGCCGGCGCTCCAGACGTGGTGACGGTCGCCGACGTGGGTGCGCAGCAGCGGCAGGTCCCGTCGCCAGATCACCAGGTCGATGTCCTCGTGCCGGCGGGCCACGCCGGTGAAGGCCTCGATCGCCCAGCCGCCCACGACCCACCACTCCCCCGGGTAGCCGGCCATGAAGGCCGCCGTGCCCGCCGGGTCGAGGGCGACCCACTCGCCGTACAGGCGCCGGAAGGCCGCCTCCTCGGCGACCTCCTCCGGTGTCGGGTCCCACGTCATCGGTCGCTCCTCACCTGCCGCACTTCCCAGGCTGGCGAACCTACCTGTCGGTGCCGGTCGCCCCGGTGGTGTGTGCCTGGTGCTGTCTCGTACGACGTCCTGACGCGGGGACTCCGCGGTCAGAGCAGCACGAGGTCGTCCCGGTGCACGACCTCGCGCTCGTACGCCGGTCCCAGCGCGGCCTTGAGGTCCTGGCTGGAGCGCCCCAGCAGCTCGGGGAGCTCGTCCGCGTCGTAGTTGACGAGGCCACGGGCCACCGCGACCCCCGCTGGGTCGACGAGGTCGACCGGGTCGCCGGCGACGAACGCCCCGTCGACGGCGACGACCCCGGCGGCGAGCAGCGAGGCACCGCGCTCGGTGACGGCGCGGACCGCTCCCGCGTCGAGCGTGACCGTGCCCTTCGGGTCGGTGGCGTGCGCGAGCCAGAGCATCCGGGTGGGACGACGCCCGCCCGTGGCGTGGAAGAGCGTGCCGACCTCGGCACCGCCGAGGGCCGCGGAGGCGTGGTCGGCGGCGGTGAGCACGACCGGGATGCCGGCGCCGGTGGCGATGCGTGCGGCCTCCACCTTGGTGACCATGCCGCCGGTACCCACCCCGGCGGGTCCCGTGGTGCCGATGGTGACGGCGGCGAGATCGACGGCGGAGCGGACGTCGGTGAGCAGGCGTGCGYCGGCGCGGCCGGGCGGGCCGTCGTACAGGCCGTCGACGTCGGAGAGCAGCACCAGCAGGTCCGCGTGCACGAGGTGCGCGACCAGGGCCGCGAGGCGGTCGTTGTCACCGAAGCGGATCTCGGAGGTGGCGACGGTGTCGTTCTCGTTGACGATCGGCAGCACGCCGAGCTCGAGGAGCTTGGCGAAGGTCTGGTAGGCGTTGCGGTAATGCGCGCGGCGAGTGACGTCCTCGGCGGTGAGGAGCACCTGGCCGGTGACGAGGCCGTGACGGGCGAACTCCTCCTGGTAGCGGTGCGCCAGCAACCCCTGGCCCACGCTGGCCGCAGCCTGCTGGGCCGCCAGCGCCTTGGGCCGGCGGGTCAGGCCGAGCGGGGCCAGGCCGGCCGCGATCGCGCCGGAGGAGACCAGGACCACCTCGGCACCGCGCTCGCGCGCCACGGCGAGCACCTCGACGAGCTGTCGGATCCGGGTCGGGTCGATCCCCCCGGCCGCGGTGGTCAGTGACGACGAGCCGACCTTGACCACGATCCGGCGCGCCCCGACGACCAGGGCGGCCCGGTCGGTGGCCCCGGCGGTGGGACCGTCAGTCCTGCTCACTGCCGTCCCAGTCGGGGTCGTCCGACGTGCCGATCTCGTAGGACATCGGGCCGATGCCGGAGCTCGTCACCGTCTTCGGAGCAGCCTTGCTGCGGTCGATGCGGCGGGCCACGTCGGCGCGGGTCTCGGTCTCGGAGCGGTCGGGCATCTGCTCCTGGATGTCGCGACGACGGGTGGCCGAGGGGCGCTCCTCGCGCAGCCGCTCGTCCTCGCCACGGCGGCCGAGCATCTCGGCGCCGGCCTCGACGCTGGGCTTGAAGTCGAAGACCACCGCGTTGTTCTCGGGACCGATGATGACCGCGTCGCCCTCCTGGGCGCCGAGCTTGACCAGCCGGTCCTCGATGCCGATCCGGTTGAGCCGGTCGGCCAGGAAGCCCACGGCCTCCTCGTTGCTGAAGTCGGTCTGGCGCACCCAGCGCTCCGGCTTCTCGCCGCGGACGCGCCAGCCCTCGGTCGTCTCGGTGACGTCGAAGTCGCCGCCGCCGTCGATCGACGGGGGCCGGATCACGATGCGTGTCGCCTCGACGACCGGCGTCTCGGTGCGCGAACGATGCACGAGATCGGCCATCGCGTAGGTGAGGGCCGGCATGCCGGCGCCGGAGGCGGCGCTGACCGGGAAGACCCGCAGGCCACGCTCGGCCAGCTCGTCGAGGACCATGTCGGCGATCTCGCTGCCGTCCGGCACGTCGACCTTGTTGAGGGCCACGAGGCGGGGGCGGTCCTCGAGGCCGCCGTAGCGCGACAGCTCGTTCTCGATGACGTCGAGGTCGTCGAGCGGGTTGCGACCCGGCTCGATGGTCGCGGTGTCGATGACGTGCACCAGCGCGGCGCAGCGCTCGATGTGGCGCAGGAAGTCGTGGCCGAGGCCGCGGCCGTCGGCGGCGCCCTCGATGAGGCCCGGCACGTCGGCGACGGTGAAGGTCACGTCGCCCGCTCGGACGACACCCAGGTTGGGCACCAGGGTGGTGAACGGGTAGTCGGCGATCTTGGGCCGGGCCCGCGACATCGCGGCGATCAGGCTGGACTTGCCCGCACTGGGGAAGCCGACCAGGCCGATGTCGGCGACGACCTTGAGCTCCAGGCGTACGTCGATCTCGCCGCCGGGCTCGCCGAGGAGGGCGAAGCCGGGCGCCTTGCGCTTGCTGCTCGCCAGGGCCGCGTTGCCGAGGCCGCCACGTCCGCCCTGGGCGATGACCATCTCGGTGCCGGCCCCGACCATGTCGCCGAGGATCTCGCCGTCAGCGCGCTTGACCAGCGTGCCGTCGGGGACCGGGAGGACCATGTCCGCGCCGTGCGCACCGTTGCGGTGCGCGCCGGCGCCGTGGCCGCCGTGCTCGGCCTGGCGCTTGTTGCTGTGGTGGTAGTCGATGAGCGTCGTGACGTCGGGGTCGACCCGCAGGATCACCGATCCGCCGGGACCGCCGTTGCCGCCGTCGGGGCCGCCGAGGGGCTTGAACTTCTCACGGTGGACCGACGCGACGCCGTTGCCGCCCCGACCCGCACTGATGTGCAACGTGACCTGGTCGATGAAGGTCGGGACAGCCATGGTTTCGCTCTCAGTAGTGAAGAAATGCGTGAAGGGCGTTCCCGAGATCAGGAACGCCCTCCGCGGTGGAATTCAGTGTCGCTGCAGCGTCACTCGCCGGGGACGATGTTGACGACCTTGCGGCCACGCTTGGTGCCGAACTCGACGGCACCGGCCAGCAGCGCGAAGAGGGTGTCGTCGCCGCCACGGCCCACGCCGGAACCCGGGTGGAAGTGGGTGCCGCGCTGACGCACGATGATCTCACCGGCGTTGACGGTCTGGCCGCCGAAGCGCTTCACACCGAGGCGCTGGCTGTTGGAGTCGCGGCCGTTCTTGGTGGACGCGGCGCCCTTCTTGTGAGCCATGAGTTCAATCCTTCTGAGGGTGGGTTCCTGTGACGAGCTCCCGGACGGCAGCGTGGCGGCGAAGCCGACACGCTCGTCCGAATTATGCCGACAGGGAGATGTCGGTGACCTTGACCTGGGTGTACTTCTGGCGGTGACCCTGGCGCTTCTTGTAGCCGGTCTTGTTCTTGTACTTCTGGATGACGATCTTCGGGCCCTTGGTGGCGCCGAGGATCTCGACCGTGACGGCAGCCTTGTCCAGGCCGGTCGCGGTCACGGTCTCGCCGTCGACCACCATCACGACGGGGAGAGTCAGGGTGCTGCCGACCGTGTTGGCCTTCAGGTCCATCTTGTCGATCTCGATGACGTCGCCAACAGCAACCTTCTGCTGCTTGCTGCCACTGCGCACAACTGCGTACACGGCGGACTCACTCTCCTCGGGTCTTCATGGATGCCGGGCGGAACCGCCACGGGCAAAGTCAGGTGGCACGCCGAAGCGCACAAGGGACAACTTTACGGGCCGGACGGCGGCAGGGTCAAAACGAGGCCCCGCCGCCCTCCGTCTCCGGTGGATCAGCGCTTGCGAGCGCCCTTCTTCTTGATCGGGACGTGCTCGACGTGCGGCTCCGAGCCGGCGTCGGGAGCCGACGGGTCGGACTCGCCGCCCGGCTCGACGTCGGAGGTGCCCGGCTCGACCCGTCCCGACTCGGGCAGGGTGCCCGCCGCACCGGACGGCGGACCCGCCGGACGGCTGGCAGAGCGACGACGGGTGCGGGTGACGACCCGGGGTCGCTCGGGCTCGGGAGCGGGCGCCCGGGTCAGCTCCTCGGTCTCCTCCTCCGCGGGGGCGGCGGCCTCGACGACCTCGGCCACCCCCGGCTCGGGCGACGCCGCCGCAGGGGCGGTGTCGGCCGCGGGGACGGTCTCGACGGTGCCCTCATCGACCGCGTCGGTGCTCTCCTCGAGCCCGGCCGGCTCGACCGGGGCGTCCTGGGACGTCTCGGTCACCTCGGCGGTCTGGGTGCCGCCCTCGGGCGAGGACCCGGCCCCACCGCGGGAGCGGCCGCCGGAGCGGCCACCGCGGCGCGAGCCACGACGACTGCCACCCTCGGAGGCTCCGGACTGGTTGTCGCTCTGGGTGTCCTCCTGGGCATCGGTGCCGGTGCTCGCGGCCTGCGAGTCCTCGGCACGGACGTCCTCGCCGGACGTGCCGGCGTCGGTGGACACACCGGACTCGGCGGCGCGGGCGTCCTCGTCGGCCCTCTCCGCACGTGCCATCGAGGCCACGTCCCGGGGCGAGGGTGCCGACGACTGCTGGCCGCCGGACTGGCTGCCGCCCTGCTGGGCGGGCCCGCCGTCACGTCCGCGACCGCGGCCACGTGCGCGACCGGACCGCTGGGGCTCGTCGTCACCGCCCCGGCCGGGCTCGACGGGGTCGCTCTGCACGACCACGCCACGGCCGTGGCAGTGCTCGCAGTCGTGGCTGAAGGACTCCAGCAGGCCGGTGCCGATCCGCTTGCGGGTCATCTGCACGAGGCCGAGCGAGGTGACCTCGGCGACCTGGTGGCGGGTGCGGTCCCGGCCCAGGCACTCGACCAGGCGGCGTACGACCAGGTCGCGGTTGGACTCCAGGACCATGTCGATGAAGTCGACGACGATGATGCCGCCGATGTCGCGCAGCCGGAGCTGGCGGACGATCTCCTCCGCGGCCTCGAGGTTGTTCTTGGTGACCGTCTCCTCGAGGTTGCCGCCCGAGCCGGTGAACTTGCCGGTGTTGACGTCGACGACCGTCATCGCCTCGGTGCGGTCGATGACGAGCGAGCCGCCCGAGGGCAGCCAGACCTTGCGGTCCAGGCCCTTGGCGATCTGCTCGTCGATGCGGTGCACCGCGAAGATGTCGGCCTTCTTGGCCGAGGCACCCTCGGGGGCCTCGAACTTCTCGACGCGGTCGACGAGGTCCGGGGCGACGTGCTCGACGTACCCCTGGACGGTCTCCCACGCGTCGTCACCCTGGATGACGAGCTTGTTGAAGTCCTCGGTGAAGAGGTCGCGGACGACCTTGAGGGTGAGGTCGGGCTCGCCGTAGAGCAGGGCCGGCGCGTTGCCGCGGGCCTTGCCCTCGATGTCCTCCCAGCGGGCCTTGAGGCGCTCGACGTCGCGCGTCAGCTCCTCCTCGCTGGCCCCCTCGGCCGCCGTGCGCACGATGACGCCGGCCGAGTCCGGGACGATCTCCTTGAGGAGGGTCTTGAGGCGGTTGCGCTCGGTGTCGGGGAGCTTGCGCGAGATGCCGCTCGTGGTGCCGTCGGGCACGTAGACCAGGAAGCGGCCGGCCAGGCTGACCTGGCTGGTCAGGCGGGCGCCCTTGTGGCCGATCGGGTCCTTGGTGACCTGCACCAGGATCGGCTGGCCGCTGGAGAGGACCGCCTCGATCTTGCGCGGCTGGCCCTCCTTGTGGCCGAGCGCGGCCCAGTTGACCTCACCGGCGTACAGCACGGCGTTGCGGCCGCGGCCGATGTCGATGAACGCGGCCTCCATGGAGGGCAGGACGTTCTGCACCCGGCCGAGGTAGACGTTGCCGATGAGCGAGGTCTGCGACTCGCGGGCGACGTAGTGCTCGACGAGCACCTTGTCCTCGAGGACACCGATCTGGGTGAGCTCCTCGCGCTGGCGGATCACCATGACCCGGTCGACGGCCTCGCGGCGGGCCAGGAACTCGGCCTCGCTCACGATCGGCGCGCGACGTCGGCCGGCCTCCCGACCCTCGCGGCGGCGCTGCTTCTTGGCCTCCAGGCGGGTCGAGCCCGCCAGCGAGGTGATCTGGTCCTCGGCGGCGCGACGGCTGCGCACCCTGGTGACGGTGTTCGGCTCGTCGTCGTCGGACCCGCCCTCCTCGCCGGCACGGCGGCGACGGCGACGGCGACGCGAGCTGCCCTCGCCCTGCTCGCCGGAGTCGTCGGAGGACTCGTCGGTCGAGGCGGTGGAGTCCTCGGAGGCCTCGTCGTCGTCCCCACCGTCGCCCTCGGCGTCGGTCCCGGACCCGTCGCCCCCCTTGCGGCGGCGACGGCCTCCACGGCGGCGTCGGCGGCGGGCCGGACCGTTGCCGCCCTCACCCGACTCGTCGTCGGACTCGTCGGTCTGGCTCTCGTCCTGGCCCTCGTCCTGGCCCTCGGTCGGGGCCTCGTCCTGGGCCTCGGGGGTCTCGGCAGTCGCGGCGGCGTCCTCGTCCTCGGCGTCCGGGTCGACGACCTCGGGCTCCGCGACGGGGGCGGCGACCTTCGTGGCCGGGGCCTTGCGGGTACGTCGCGTGACGGTCGGCGTGGCCTCGGGGGCCTGGAAGAGCGGGACCACTCCCCCGGCGGTGGTGTCGCTGGCGGTGTCGCCGGCGGTGCCCACGGCGTCGCCCACCGGCGCCTCGGTCGCGTCGGCGTCGGTGGAGACGGCCGCGGCCTTCTTGGCGCCCGAGCGGGACCCCGACTTCTTGGCCGTCTTCCGGGCCGGACGGTCGGCGGCACCCGGGGACGTCGCGTCGGCGGACCCAGCGGGCTCGGCCGAGTCGACGGCGTCGACCGACTCGGTGGGCTCGACGGGAGCCGCGGCGGCCTTCTTGGCGGTGCTCTTGCGGGCCGTCGCCTTGCGGGCCGTCGCCTTCCTGGCGGGGGCGAGCGCCTCGTCCGTGCTGCCGGCCGCGGCGGAGGCAGCGGGCTCGGTGGTGGCCTCGGTGGCGGCCTCGACTCCGGTGTCCGTGCTGCTGTCGGCCGGAGCGGACGCGGCGGTCTTGCGGGTGCGGGTGGTCTTGCGGACCGTTGCCTTCTTGGCCGGCGGGGGCGCGTCGGACGTGGCGGTCGACGCCTCGGTGGCGGTGACGGCCGGGGTCTCGGCGGCCGCGGTGGCGACGACCTTGCGCGGCGCACGGGTGCGGGTGGTCTTCTTCACCACCGGTGCGGCGGAGGCATCGGACGCCTCGGGCGGGGCCGCGGGCGGCTCGGTCGAGCCGGCGCCCTCGGCCACCGGGGCGGCCGCCTTGCGGGCCCGCGGGGTGGTGGTCTTGCGCGCGGCGGTCTTGCGCGTGGTGCGGGTCACGGTCGGCGGTGCCGAGGCGCTCCCGGCGGAGCCCTCCACGCCGGCCTCGCCGGTGGTGCTGCCGTTGTCGTTCGGGTTGTCGTCGAGCATGTCGCTCTCCTCGCCGGCACCGGACTCGAGGTCCGGAGCCGTGTCGGCGCCGCGAGGCCGCAGGGGACGTCGGGGCGCAAAGCCTTCGTGTGGCGGCGACACCCTCCGCGTGTGCGTCACCGGGTGCGTGCCGTCACCTGCCGCGGTCGCCGGGCCCCGGTCGGGACTGGTGGTCCCATCCACGTGGATCGCTGTCACCGACCCACAGGCCGCGTCGCGGTCTGGTGACGACCTTCATCCGATGTGCCGACCCTTGGTCGGTACGGCGAGAACGTCGTCGGCCCGTCGGCGAGCTGGCGGACCACCTCGTGACGAACGTGGCGAGTATCGCACACCGGACCCTGATCCGGTTCACCACGAACCGCGGTGTCAGGCGTCAGGCGACGAACGGATCGCCGACCGCGCCGTCCTCCGACAGCGGTCCCTGGGCCAGGCGGGTCATCAGCGGCGCGGGGCCGGGCACGACGTCCGAGACCGAGACCAGTGCGGTCAGCACGTCGTCCGGGCGTACCGCCGGCACCCCGTGCCGCAGCACCACGTCGATCGTCGAGCGGTCGTCGTACCCCGACGGGCCGACCTCCAGGCTCACGACGGCGCCGCGCGCGTCGAACTCGCGCAGGCCCTTCTTGGTCATCCGCTCCACGAGGACCTCCTCGGCCGCCAGGAAGGTGGCGACCGCGGCCTCCACGACCTCCCGGGAACCGTCGAGGTCGATGCGCCACCGGCTGGCCTCGAGGCGGTCGGCCAGCGAGCCGCCGGGCGACTCGACCACCTCGATGACGTCGAGGCCGTCGGGCAGCGAATCGTCCAGCAGGGTGTGCACCTCCCCCGGCACGAGCACCTCGGCGAGCGCGATCTCGAGGTACTCCGCCTCGCTGGCCGAGCCGGTCGGGGCCRCGCCTGCGTAGGAGATCCGTGGGTGCGGGTTGAAGCCCGACGAGTAGGCCATCGGGATGCGGGCCCGGAAGACGGCGCGCTCGAAGGCGCGGCTGAAGTCGCGGTGGCTGGTGAACCGCAGCCGGCCGCGCTTGGCGTAGCGCACCCGGAGGCGCTGGACGGGGGGCGGCTGCTGCGGGGGATCCTGGCGTGGCATGGCGGGCACAGGCTATCCGCGTCGACGCCCACCACGGAAAGCGTGGCGTGGAACCGCGGCGGGGAGGGTGCTCAGGACAGCCGTGCCTCGCGCATCTGGCGTGAGGCGTAGACGCTGTTGACCGACTCGCCGCCCAGCCAGGCGGTGAGCCGGCCGGCCTCGACGTCGAGGGCGGCCCGGGCGTCCGGGCCAGGGTCCTCGCGCAGCACGACGTGCACCACCCCTGCGCCGTCCTGGACGTAGCAGCCGACCACCCGTCCGTCCCACCAGGCGGTCGTGCCACCGTTGCCGTTGGTGTCGAACAGGTACGGCACGTGGTCGCGGTCGAGGTACCAGTCGCGCTGCTTCCAGCCCATCAACGTCGGGTCGAGCACGGGCAGCAGCGCCGCCCACGGCTCCACGGCGGGCTCGGGCTCGAGGTCGTCGGGGAGCAGCCAGCCCGTGTCGCCGGACTCCAGCGTCACCGCGACCGCCCCGAGGTCGGCGAACGCACGGCGTACGGCGGCCTTGGTCGCGCCGAGCCACCACACCACGTCGGTCTCGGTGCCGGGCCCGAAGGTCCGCAGCCAGCGGCCCACCAGCGCGGCGTACCCCTCCTCGGCGGGCAGGGCGACGGGCTCCTCCCCGAGCCAGTCGGCCATCGGGGTCCACACCGGTCGCGAGATGCGCCAGTRCCCGCCGTTGCGACCGCGCACCAGGTCGGCGGTGAGACCGAGGTGGGTGAGCAGGCGCGAGTGGTTCCACGACGACCCGGCGGAGACGGCCACGGGCGTGGCGAGCTCGGGGAACAGTCGTCCCAGGTCGCGTGCGGCGATCCCCCCGGGCTGCTCCTCGAGACGGGCGAGCACGCGGGCGCGGGCGTCGTCGAGCCAGGCGTCGCCGTCGGGGGCGAACCCGGCCTTCTCGACGTCCTTGGCGATCCGTCGGCGCTCGATGCCCGCGACCCGGGCCGAAGCGCTGCCCCAGGCCGCCGGCAGCAGGTCTCGTGGGAAGACGAACAGGGTGCGCCGCATGGCCAGCTGCTTGACCAGCGTGCGGTCGTCGTACAGCGCCCGGTCGACGTCGGCGCGGGTGACCCCGTCGACCCGGGCGTGCACCGAGAGGTACGGCGTCGGCGGCTCGGTGGAGTGCAGGACGGTCATGGCGCGGGTGGCCGCGACCGGATCGGCGACCCGGTGCTGCGGGGCGATGCCGTGACGGCGCGCCATCCGGGCACGACGCTCCGCGTCGGTGACCAGGCGGACCGGCTCGTTCACGTCGTGGCCCCGTCCGCTCACATCGCGATGCTGTCGAGGCCGGCCAGGGCCGGGCCTGCGGCGTACAGCACCAGCGCGACGGATGCGATGACGAGCGAGGTCCGGGTGCGCAGCAGCAGGGCGAAGAAGGCGAGGCCCAGCGGGTAGATCGACAGGCCGTAGCGCAGGTGGATGCCGATGTACTGGCCCGTGGTGACGAAGACCATGAGGTCCAGCACCAGCGGCGAGAGGGCCGCACCGAGGAGGTAGCCGGGGGCGAGCTGGCGCACGAAAGAGAGCTGGGGGCGGGCCAGGCCGGCCCACACGGCCAGCGCGGAGCCGGTCATGGCCATGATGAACCACACGCTGGGCAGGCCCAGCGGGCCCTCGCCGAACGGCGAGAGGAAGCGGAAGCTGTCGATGACCAGCGCCACCGTGTCGAGCGAGTCGACCATGAAGTCACCCGGCGGCGGCGGCTCCAGGACCTGCGTCATCCGGACCACGACCATCCAGGCGACGGTGAACACGATGGTGCTGCCGGCCAGCAGGGCCCCGGCGACGAACGCGCGACTGCGGTCGTCGGAGAACCTCCCGCGCGGCGCCTGGACACGGTCCCCGACCTCGGGATCCGCCTCGGGGTCGTCACCCGTCCCGACGACCGCCTCCTCGCGCCGGCCGGGCCAGGCGATGACCGCGAGCAGCATGATGCCGAGCGCGACCACGATGACGATGTTGGACCCCTTGACCCCCGCCACGCCGAGCCCGGCGAGGACCAGCGTCCACCACGGCCACTCGCGGCGCAGGAAGTGCAGCGTCGCCAGCGCGGCGAGCGCCCCGACGGGGATGTCGAGGGCGTGCGGGGTGATGAACGTGTACTGCTGGAGGAACGCCGGCACGAGCAGCGGCGTGCTCGACACGACGAGGGAGGCGGCGCGTGTCGCCCCCATCGCCCGGGACAGCAGGAACAGCGACCACATGCTCAGGGCGATCCAGATGATGCCGACGAGGCGCCCGGTGATCACGGGGTTGTCGGTGATGCCGGTGGCCAGCATGACCCCGGTGACCGCCCCCGTCGCCACGAAGTAGAAGGGCGGGTCCGAGGCCGCGGAGTTGGCGATGATCACCGGCTCCTTGCCCCAGCAGGGATCGGGCTGGGGGCCGACCACCCGGATGATCCCGCGGCAGGCGCGGGTGCCCTGGGACCACGGCCCGAGCACCTCGCCGTTGCGCATGAACGGGTCGCCCTCGGAGACCTGGTGCACCCGGTCGGCGTACTGCCACTCGTCGAAGATGCTGAGCTCGGTGTTCTTCACGGCCTCGTGCGCCACCAGCGGAGCGGCGACGATCGCGAAGGCGAGCAGCAGCAGGACGTGCTTCTGCCAGCGGGCGAGGCGACTGACGAGGGGCAGGGTCGGCACGCGGGAAGTATGCCTTCTCACACGCCGCTGGTTGTCGGGCGGCCGCAGTCCCCCCTCTACCCTGCTCCTCATGCGTGACGCCCTGACCCGCCGCTGGGTGGACCTTCTCGTGGCCGCGGCACTCTTCCTGGTGGCCGCGGTGATGGTGTCCCTGCACGTCGACGCCTACACCCGGGTGAGCCCGGTCGACGAGCTCCAGCACATCGACTACCTCTACATCGCTCCCGACTCCCCCGCGCCGGGGGACCGGGTGGGGCAGCAGGCGATGAACGAGCAGGCGTGCCGTGGCCTGGACGTCCCGGGCCACCCGGTGCCGCCGTGCCGGCCGCGGGGCACCTACGACCCCAACGCCTTCCAGGAGAGCGGCTTCAACACCGCCTCGGTCAACTCGCCGGTCTACTACACGCTCGGCAAGGTCGTCGGCACCACCATCGAGGCGCTCACACCCGTCGACAACCTGGTGACCGGCGCCCGGCTGGCCGGGATCGTCTGGCTCGGCGGCGGGATCGCGCTGCTGTACGCCGCCGCGCGCTACCGCGGCGCCGGTCGCTGGGCGGCCGGCGTGGTGGGGCTGCTTCTCCTGTCGGCACCGGCCCTGCTCTACCCCGCGGCGACGATCAACCCCGACGGCCAGGCCCTGCTGTGGGGATCACTGCTCGTCCTGCTCCTCACGCGCTGGGAGCGGGGCCGGGGCCGGTGGTGGGCGGTGGCCCTGGTGGGCGTCGCCGTGCTCGCCACCCTCGTCAAGCTGACCAACGTCGGCGCGGTCGGCGTCGCCTGCCTCTACCTCCTCGCCCTCGCCCTCGACCGCTGGCGCGCGGGTGACCGGCAGGGGGCCAGGGCGCCCGCCGTGGTCGCGGTCGTGACCGGGGCCACCTCGCTGGTGCTCGGCCTCGGCTGGACGGTGCTCCAGGGCACCCGTGAGCACTTCCCCACCGACCTGGTCCCGGCGATGACGACCCGCTTCGACGTGCCGTCCTTCCCGTGGATGGGGCTGCTGGAGAGCCCCCCGCAGGTGATGACGCCGCTCGGGGCGCCGTGGGTGGTCGTCGGTGACCCGCGCCTGGCCTTCTTCGAGAGCCGGGTGGTCACCGCGGTGCTCCTCGGAGGGCTGCTGGCGGCCGCCCTCTTCGGGGCCGGACGGGTCCTCGACCAGCGGCTCGCGCGGGTCACCGCCGGCGTCGTCGTGGCGCTGACGCTGGCCCTGGTCACCATGAACTACCTGACCACCAGCGACTACTTCCCGCTCCCCAACCGGTACGGCGCCCCGTTCATCGCCCTGATGGCCGTCACGGCCGCCGTCTGCCTGCGCGCCCGACTGGCCCTGGTGGCGGTCAGCGTCACCACGGCACTGAGCCTGTCGCTGGCCGTGCACACGCTGGTCGGCCTCGGATGATCACCACCGTTAGGCTCACACCATGACTGTGGCTGATACATCTCGAGCCATCCTGGTCATCGTCCCGGCCTGGAACGAGCAGGACTCGGTCGGTGCGACGGTGCACGAGATCCGCGCGACCAACCCGACGGTGGACGTGCTCGTCGTCGACGACGGCTCGGGCGACCGCACGGCGGCCGTGGCCGCAGCGGCCGGGGCCAGCGTCGTACGCCTGCCCTTCAACCTCGGGGTCGGCGGCGCCATGCGCACCGGCTACCGGCACGCGTTGCGGTCCGGCTACGACGTCGCCGTCCAGATCGACGCCGACGGCCAGCACGACCCGCGCTACCTGGAGACCCTGATCGCCGAGCTCGACCGGGTCGACATCTGCATCGGCAGCCGGTTCGCCCGGCCCGACGACCCCTACCGGGTGCGCGGGCCGCGCCGCTGGGCGATGTTCCTGCTCGCGGGCGTGCTCAGCCGCCTCGCCGGCACCACCCTCACCGACGTCACGTCGGGGTTCCGGGTCTGCAACCGGCGTGCGATGACCGTCTTCGCCGAGCACTACCCCGCCGAGTACCTCGGGGACACCGTCGAGTCCCTGGTGATCGCCACCCGGGTCGGGTGCAAGGTCGGGCAGCTGCCCGTCGACATGCGCCCGCGCGCCGCCGGCCAGGCGAGCGCCTCCCCCGTGAAGGCCGCGATCTTCCTCTGCCGCGCCGTGGTCGCGCTGGGGCTGGCCCTGGTCCGCCGCTGGCCGGCGACCTTCGACGAGGGCGTGTCGGACTCCGGCGCGCTGCCGGCGGTGAGCTCCTGATGACCCCGAGCATCCTGGGGCTGGTCGTCGCCCTCATCGTGACCGTGGTGCTGTTCGAGATGCTGCGGCGCCACCGGCTGCGCGAGAAGTACGCCCTGGTGTGGTTCTTCGTCGCCCTCGGCCTCATCGTCATCACCGTCTTCCCGGCCGTGCTCACGGCGGCGGCCGACCTGCTGCACGTGCAGGTGCCGGCCAACCTGCTCTTCTTCCTCGGCTCGCTCCTGCTGCTCGCCATGAGCCTGCAGCACAGCTACGAGCTCGGTCGGCTGGAGGAGCGCACGCGCACCCTGGCCGAGGAGGTCGCGCTGCTGCGGCTCGGCCTGGAGCAGGTGGACCGGACACGTGCGACCGACGCGGCCGGCGAGCAGCCGGAGCCCGCCGACCCCGCCGACCCCACGCCGTGAGCGGACCGGCCGACGCGGCATGGCTGCACCTGGTCGTCCCCTACTGGGGTGACCCCGCCCTGCTCGACCTGACCATGCGCAGCGTCCTGGCCCAGACCGACCCCCGGTGGCGGGTCACCGTCATCGACGACGGCTACCCCGACCCCACCGCCCGGCGCACCTGGGCCGACCACCCCGACGAGCGCATCGCCTACCTGCGCAACGAGACCAACCTCGGCGTCGCCGGCAACTTCGAGAAGGCCCGTCAGCTGGCCACCGGGACGCTCGTGGCGTTCCTGGGCAGCGACGACCTGCTCCACCCGTCGTACGTCGCCCACGCGTGGCGCGCGCACGAGCAGCACCCCGACGCCGACATCGTGCAGCTCGGGGTCGAGGTGATCGACGACGAGGGCCGGCCCGCCGACGGGCTCACCGAGCGGATCAAGCTGCGGCTGATGCCGCGCGGCGACGGCCCGCAGGTGCTCGGGGGCGAGGAGCTCGCCACCAGCCTGCTGCGCGGCAACTGGCTGTACTGGCCGTCCCTGGTCTTCACCCACGAGGCGCTCCAGCGGGTGCGCTTCCGTGCGGACCTGCCGACGATCCTCGACCTCGCCCTGGTCCTCGACCTGGTGGCCGGGGGGTCGCGGCTGGTCGTCGACCCGGCCGTCTGCTTCTCCTACCGGCGGCACGAGCAGAGCGCGTCGTCGCAGGGGCTGCACACCGGCGACCGCTTCGCCGAGGACCGCGACTACTTCGCCGAGGCCGCGCGACGGATGCACGACCTCGGCTGGGAGCGCGCCGCCCGGGCCGCCCGCCGGCGATGGGTCTCGCGGCTGCACGCGCTGGCACTCGCGCCCGCTGCGCTGCGTCGACGCTCGCCCACCCAGCTGCGCGCCGTCGTCCGCCACGCCGTCAGCCGCTGACGACCGCCTCAGGCCTCGACGTGGTCCTCACCGGTGAGGACCATGCGGGCCAGCACCCGGCCGATGGGCAGCGCGGACGTCGCGGCCGGTGACGGAGCATTGAGCACGTGCAACGTGCGCGGCGTACGACGCAGCAGGAAGTCGTGCACGAACGTCCCGTCCCGCAGCACCGCCTGCGCGCGGATGCCGGCCTCGCGCGGCACGAGGTCGTCGGCGGTGAGGTCCGGGGCGTACTTCTGGCACTCGCGCAGGTAGCCGGTCTTCCACACCGAGTTGCGCAGCTCGCGGACGCCGGTGCGGACGTTCTGGCGGGCCAGGGGGTACATGCCGCGGAAGCGGGCCATCTCGGCGGTGTCGCGCCAGCTGAACGAGAGCTTCGGGTAGCCCTCGCGGGCGAGGCCGAGCACGGCGTTGGGTCCCACCGTGAGACCACCGTCGACGGTGGGGGTCAGGTGGACGCCGAGGAACGGCAGCGCGGGGTCCGGGATCGGGTAGATCAGCGACGAGACGAGGTCGGCCCGCTCCGGCACCACGTCGAAGTACTCCCCGCGGAACGGCACGATGGCGAGATCGACGTCCAGCCCCGCCATCCGGGCGATCCGGTCGGCCTGGACGCCGGCGCAGAACACCACGTCGCGGGCCCGGACGACCCCCGTGGAGGTGGTCAGCCGGACCTCGTCGCCGACCTCCTCGATCGCGCGGACCTCGCACCCGGTGCGCACCTCGCCCCCGGCTCCGCGCACGTCGGCGGCCAGCGCCCGGGCGAGGGCGCCGTAGTCGGTGATGCCGGTGCCCGGCAGCCAGAGCGCCCCCAGACCGGCGACCGCGGGCTCGCGGGCACGCAGCTGCGCCGCGTCGATGACCTCGGCGGCCACCCTGTTGACCTCGGCCCGCTCGCGCAGGGCATGCATGCCGGCGAGCTCGCGCTCGTCGGTCGCCACGAGGAGCTTGCCGATGACCCGGACCGGGACGCCGCGCTGTGCGGCGTACTCCTCGGTGCGACGGGCGCCCTCCCGGCACAACCGCGCCTTCAGCGACCCGGGCTCGTAGTAGATGCCGGAGTGGATGACGCCGCTGTTGTGGCCGGTCTGGTGGCGGCCGACGTCCGACTCCTTGTCGAGGACGAGGACGTCCGCCCCGGGGCGCGACTGCAACAGGTGGTGCGCGGTGGCGAGCCCGACGATGCCGCCGCCGACGACGACGTGGTCGTGCGCCGTCCCGGTCACAGGGATCTCAGTCCCGGGCGGACGCGGTGCCGGTGCGAGAGCCCGACGTCCGGAGGTGGTGGACCAGCGCGGGCAGGTCCCCGGCCTCCGGGTGGGCGTCGAGGTGGGCCCGGGTCCCGAAGAGCTCGCTGGGATCGAGGCCCTGCTCGTTGCCGTGGCGCACGAGGTGGACGGCCGGGGCCACCCGGTCGCGGACCGCCTCCGGGTAGCGGCGGAGGTACCACCCACCGTCGAAGAGGTCGGAGGCCTCGACCTCCGCCACGAGGTCGGCCTCGGAGGAGTCGCCCTCGGTGCGACCGCGGCGGGCCAGTCGGCCGAGAGCCGCCCTCGGTCCCCGCTCCTGGGCCCAGTACTGCTCGCTCAGGACGGCGGCCAGCACGTCGCTGGTGAGGTCGAGCTGCTCGCGCAGCCGCGCCCGCTGCCGACGTACCCGCTGCAGCGACTCGGCCTGGTGCTCGTGCTCGATCTGGGTCCACTTCAGCTCACGCCGGGCCAGGCGCAGGGTGTCGCGGAGGCTCGCCGCGTCCTGCTCCGCGCCCGTCGATCCGGCGGGCTCCTCCGTGTGCTGCTCCACGCGGGGAAACCTAGCATCGGCGGCGCGTCGGCCCACGGGGCCGCCCACTAGGGTGTGTGGTCGGAACGGACCGACGGGGGTGAGGTGCATGGACGACTTCGAGCAGCGCTGGCTGGCGTTCGTACGCCGCTTCGCCGACGCGCCGACCGAGCAGCGCGGGGCCCTGGTGGCGGACGCCCTCGAGCACGGGCTGCCCCCGGCGACCGGGGAGCCGCTGCTGGCCACCGACCTGCCGGTGGCGGACCGGGTGAGGGCCGAGATGGCCGTCGTCGCGGCGAGCGGTGAGTTCGACTCCTTCGGCTACTGGTGGCACAACCAGGACCGGGCGTGGACCCTGTGCGGCTACCCCGAGGAGCTGCAGCACTTCGTCACCCAGGGCTGGAAGGAGCTGCGTCACCCGTCGCCGTCCTTCGACCTGTGGTTCTACTGGAACGCGCACCTCGACCCCACCAGCGAGGCCGTCAACCCGTTCCTGCACTACGTCCTGGAGGGCCGCCGAGCCGGGTTGGCGACCCTGCCCGAGGTGCGCGTCCTCGAGCCCGCCCCGGCACCCACGGGTCCGTTGCGCCGGGTGTGCCTGTTCGCCGCCTACGACCTCGACGGCGTCGTCGACCCGACCGTCGTCGCCTACCTGGCCGACCTCAGCCGGTTCGCCGACGTCTACTACCTCGCCGACTGCGAGATGGAGCAGTCCGAGCTGGACAAGGTCGCGCCGTACACCCGGGGTCGCTGGGCGATCCGGCACGGCCGCTACGACTTCGGCTCCTACTCCATGCTCGCGCGCGACCTCGTCGGCTGGGACACGATCGAGCAGTACGACGAGCTCCTCCTGGCCAACGACTCGTGCTACCTGGTGCAGCCCTTCGACCAGGTCTTCGCCCGGATGGAGGCGCGGGCCTGTGACTGGTGGGGCATGCAGGCGACGTACGAGGACTTCACCACCTCCGACTTCGAGCGGCTGGGACGACCGCTGGCCATCGACGACGTCGAGGAGCAGATGCGCCAGATCGACCTGTGGCGCTACAACGACTTCATCCACGTCGGCTCCTACTTCGTGGGCTACCGCAGGCGGGTCATCGACGACCCCGCGTTCCGGGCCCGGCTGGACGGCGTGACCGCCCAGACCGACAAGACGACGATCATCCTCAAGTACGAGATCGGCTTCTCGCGCCTGCTCATCCTGGGCGGCTACCACCTCGCCACGTTCGTCGAGGGGATCCTGCCCTACCACCCCGTCTACCGGGAGTCGGCCTTCGAGCTGATGCGCGACGGCTTCCCGCTGCTGAAGCGGCAGTTCCTGTACGAGAACCCCTTCTCGCGGCCGGACCTACGACAGTGGAAGGAACGCGTCCTCGCGATCGCCCCCGGCGCCGACGTCGAGGCCATGGAGCGCAACCTGCACCGCGTGGCCCCGGCATGGAGCCTGCACCGCAGCTTCGCGATCCGCTCGCGGCCCGACGGCACGATCGAGCTGCCGGYGGCCCCGGGTCCGGACACCTTCGACGACGAGGACCGCTGGACGCCGACGCACCCGCACTGGTGGGTCTTCCCCGTCGACCCGCGCACGGGCGTGCTGCCCGGTGAGGTGCGCGGGCTGTTGGAGGCGATCCGCGACGACCCCTCGGTCCACGCGATCGTGCTGTCCGCGCACCGTCCGGTCAAGGTCGGCGGCGCGCGCGTCGTCACCGTCCCCGGCGAGAGCGCCCCGGGGCAGATGTACGCCCTGCGCGCCGGCACGATCGTGGTGACCGCCGGCCCGCGCAGCGACGTCAACCACCCGCTCTCGGCCCGCCACCACCGCTTCCTCAAGGTCGGCTCCCCCGCCGGCCTGGAGCCGCCGCGGATGGTGCTCACCGGTCTCTGGGGCGAGCACGACCCGCCGCCCGAGGCCTACGAGCGCTCGCTCGTGACACATGCCGTCGTGTCGTCTCCGTCCCTCGTCGAGGGCGTCGTGGCGACGCACGGCCGCGTCGCGCCCGACGACGTGTGGGCGACCGGGTCGCCGCGGGTGGACCTGCTGCTCGCCGACGAGGCCGACCTGTCGGCCGCGCTGCGCGCCGACCTCGCCGCCCTCCGGACGGTGGTGTCGGGACGGCGCGTCGTGGTCGTCTCTCCGCTGGCCGCGACCACCGAGGACGTCGACGCCCTGGGCGCCTGGGCCGAGGACCACGACGACGTCGCGCTCCTGTGGGCCGCCCCGCCCGGCTGGACCACGCCGGTGCCGACGCCGCTGGTCGACCTGTACGACGCGGCCCTGCTGCGGCCCCACGCGCTCGCCCCGCACCCGGTCCAGCCCGAGATGGCCTGGCGGATCGCCGACGTGGTCGCCACCGGCTGGAGCTCCGACCTCGCCGACGCGGCCGTGCTCCCGGTGCCCCTCGTCGCCCTGCCGGGTGCGTCCGGCAGCCCCCTCGTGGAGCACCCGACGCTGGCGGACGGACTGGTCGCGGTCGAGGCGTTCCTCGACGGCACCCCGGTCGACGAGGCCTGGCTGGCGTGGGGTCGGTCGCTGCACTCCGCCAGCGACGGGCACAGCGGCGAGCGGCTGGTCCACCGCATCAAGGCGACCTACCTGCCCTACGCCGAGTGGGAGCAGGACGTCAGCGCAGGCTGAGCTCGCGCACCCGCTGGGCGAAACGCCAGGCGGCGTGCCCGTCCAGGGGCGCCACACCGGGTCGTGCGGCGGCGGGGGGCACGACGGCCCAGCCGCCGGCGGCGACCTCGGAGAGCGTGTCCAGCAGCGCGTCGAGGGACGCGACCTCCCGGGGCTGCGGCCAGCCGTCGCCCCCGTACGACGCCTCCACCCGGTGGGTGGGACCGGCCGGGGGTGCCTGCACGAGGAGCGGCGTGCCGGTGACCAGCGCGTCGTACGCCTCCGGGGAGCGGTCGGTGACCACGGCGGAGGCGACCCGGTGCACGACGGTCGACCAGGGCACGCTGCGCGCCGAGAGGCTGAGCGCGCCGGCGTCGGCCAGGGCGCGGGTCCACCCGTCCATCCGGTCGACGCGCGGCTCGCGGACGCCGAGGACCACGCCGTGCTCGCGCGCCCAGGCGGCGAGGCGGGCCACCTCGTCGGGGGTGCAGGTCGCGACCGTCCCGGCGTGAGGCCACCACACGACCAGGCGCCGGTCCCCGACCAGCCCACGGACGCGGGCCTCCTCGGCCGCGAGGTCGGCCGGCAGGTGCTCGCGCACCAGGAGGTCGTGGCGCGGCAGGCCGGTCGGCCAGGCCTTGGCCAGGCCGAGGTCCGGGTCGCCGGCGCTGCGCACCAGCGCGTCGGCCTGCGAGGTGACCGCGGCGGCGAGCACCTTGCGCCACTCCCCTCCCGGCGTGCGGGACGCGTCGTGCGCCAGCACCGGCACGCCGATCCCGACGTGCAGGAAGTCGTGGCGCGAGGGTGACAGCGGCAGGTCGATGGCGACGTTGGGCTCGACGTCCACGACGATGCGACCGCACCGGACCAGCGCGTGCTGGCCGTCGACGGTGTGGATCGGGAGCACCGTGAGGTTCTCGCCGCGCACGTCGTCGGGCAGCCGGCGCGAGCGCGACAGGACGACCTTGTGGATGCTCGGGTCGTCGCGCACCTCGTCCAGCACGGCCCGCACGCCGGGGTCCAGGCGTCCCGTGGTGGGCGAGGACACGAAGGCCCACCAGTGCTCGAACGTCGGGCTCTCCCGGTCGAGGGTGCGCAGCGCGCCTCCCCACACGGCCCGGCGCGGGATCAGCCGGCGCCGGCCGTCCGTGTCGAGCCGGATGTCGTGGGCCTCGTGCAGGCGGTCCACGGGGCTGACGCGGTCGAGGTTGGCCAGGATCGGGTCCAGCCGCAGGTCGGGGACGAGCTCCCGGAGCCGCTCGGGCCACTGCTCGAGGCCGAGCACGTGGCGCGGGTTCTCGCCCAGGAAGTTGCGCTTGACCAGCGGGAAGCCGCGCTCGACCAGCTCGAAGAAGTGCCGGGAGTAGAGCGGGTGGAAGGCGTAGAGCTCGGGGATGAAGGTGTCGAAGTCGAAGCCGGAGTCGGTGAGGTAGCGGCTGATGCCGACCTCGTACTTGTGGATCACCAGCATCTTGTCGCCCTGCGGGGCGACGTGGTCCAGGCGCCACCGGAAGCCGGGGTCGTCGAGCACGGGACGCCGGAAGACCAGGAAGTACGACGACAGGTGCAGGTGCCGCACGTCGGTCCACTGCCGGTGGCCCAGGAGGCGGGCCTTGGCCTCGGCGAGCGGGATCGGCGCGTCGTCGACGACGTACGACTCGTCGTGCTCCATCGAGGTGGCCTGCAGGCTCCACCAGTCGCAGGCGCGGGTGTCCATCTCCGTGAGGACCTCGTCGAGCGGTCGCAGCAGGTAGCAGGAGTCGTTGGCCAGGATCACCTCGTCGTAGTCGTCCAGGCGGTCCCAGCCGACGAGGTCGCGGGCCAGCAGCGAGAACGAGCCGAAGTCGTAGGCGCCGTGCGGGACGCTCCACGCGTCGGCGACGATCCCGTCGAGCCGGTCCAGCTGGCCGGGCTCGAGCACGCCGTCGGCCACGTAGAAGACGTCGGCGTGGCGGGCCAGCTCGGTCAGGTAGTCCACGACGTAGTCGTCGACCAGGCCGTCCGCGTCGTAGCCGGCGAAGAGGCAGGCCCGCCGGACCTGCCGTCCCGGTGCGTACGTCGTGGGGGTGCGGGTGGGCGCCGGGCGGGGCAGCGGCTCGAGCCCCGCGTGCCGACCGACGAGCAGGAAGTGGAGCAGCGGGTCGACCTCCTCGCCGGTGGGATCGAGGTGCGTGGCCCAGTAGTGCCAGAGGTCGAAGCGCAGGCTGGGGGCGCGCAGGGTGCGCCAGCCGGTCTCGACGAAGTGGCGCGCCGGGTCCTGGCGGCGCAGCAGCCGGTGCTGGACGGCGTACTCGTCGGCGTCGAGGAAGCCGCTGGCGGCCACCACCGCACGGTGGGCGTCGTCCTGCACCTCGGGCGGGGGCGGCTGCGGGTCGCCGTCGGCGATCGGCGGCAGCCCCTCGGCCAACACCCTGTCGACGAGCGCGGACGCCTCCTGCGGACCCCGACGGGCGGCCGCGCGCCACTGGCGGGCGAAGCGCCACCAACGGCGCTGGAAGTCGGCGACGGCCTCGCGGCGCTGCTCGAGCTCGGTCATCGGGGCCGGGGCGGGTAGGCGTCCGCGCCCTCGGACTCCGGGGACATCAGGAAGTGCACGAGCGGGTTGACGTCGTCGGCGAGCACCTCGGGGTGGTCGATGACGTACTGGCCGATGTCGAAGTCGTCGCTGGGCCGCCGGAACGGGTTGTAGGGGTGGCGCAGGAAGTGCAGCGCCGGGTCCTCCCCCAGGTGTGCGACGTCGTGGTAGGTCCGCAGGTACCACGCGTCGTCGAAGAGGGACGAGCCGCGGATGACCTCGAGCTGGGCGGCCTCCTCCTTGGTCACCGGCTGCTGGCGGTCCTTGAAGAGGGCCACGCCCTTGCGGCCCCCGGCGTCGCCGGCCGCGTCGATGCGCAGCCGCCTGGCGAGGGCCGCGGACAGCTCGTCGGCGGACTTCACGGCCCGGTCGCGCGCGGTGCGGATCCTGGACTCCTTCTCCCCCCACTGCTCGGCCTGCCGGCGCAGCGCGGCGAGCTCGGCGCGGGTGGTCGCGAGCTCCTCGGYCAGGCGCGTGATCTCCTGCTGCGTCTGCTCCCCGAGCGGGTCCGGTTGTCCCTGGTCAGCCACGGCGCGACCCTATCGTCACGCCTGCCCCGTACCGTGGAGGTCCCGACCCGAGGATCCCGGACGTGACTCTCCAGGCCGTACGCCGCCCCGTCGCCGGACTGGCTGCCTCCCTCGCCACCGTGCTCGCCCTGGCCGCCTGCTCCGCGGGCCCGGACGGCGAGGACGCCGCCCCCACGACGCCCTCCTCCTCCGCCGCCGCGGAGCCCACGCCGGAGCCCACCGAGCCTCCGGACCCCGTGTCGATGGCCGCCCTGTCCGCCGCCGAGCACACCGGGGACCGGCTCCGGTTGGGCGCCGTGCGCGAGCGGACAGCCGCCTACACGTCGTACGACGTCACCTACCGCTCGACCACCACCGACGACCGCGGGACGCGGCGCTTCACCATCAGCGGCGTGCTCAACGTGCCGACCGGGCGTGGCCCCTTCCCCGCGGTGGTGCTGGCCCACGGCTACATCGACCCGGCCTACTACGTGCGCGGGCAGGGGATGACCCGCGAGCGCGGGGTCCTCGCCGGCCGGGGGTACGTCGCCCTGCACGTCGACTACCGCGGGCACGCCGAGTCGACCGACGACCCCCGCTCGGACCGCGACCTGCGGCTGGGCTACTCCGCCGACGTGATCGCCGCGGTCAAGGCCCTGCGCGCGTCGCGCGACGTCCCGGTCGACGACGACCGGGTGGCACTGATGGGCCGCTCGATGGGCGGCGGTGTGGTCATGAAGGCGCTCGTCGCCGAGCCCGGCCTCGTGCAGGCGGCGTCACTGTGGGCGTCGGTCTCCTCGCTCGAGGGCGACAACTTCGACCAGTTCATCCGCCCCGACGGCGACGCCCGGCGCGACGCCGTCGTGCAGGCCCACGGTCTGCCCGAGCGGCGGCCGGCCTTCTGGCGCGCCGCCTCTGCGCGGCCCTACCTCGACGCGATCACCGAGCCGGTGCTGCTCGTGCACGGCCGCTTCGACGACACGTGTCCCCCGCGCTGGGCCAGGGCCACCCAGCGGGCGATGCAGCGCGCCGGGGTGAGGAGCACGCTCGCGTGGTACGACGACGGGCACGCCTTCGGCCCCGCCTTCGCGGCCGGCATGGACCGGACCGTCCGCTACTTCGACGAGCAGCTCTCCTGACCGGTCGCTGACGTCCTCACCCGTGGACCCAGCGCATCCGGGGGAGCAGACTGGACGGCACCCACGCGAGGGAGGCCGCATGCTCCAGGTGATCGGGGCCGGGTTCGGACGCACCGGCACCACGTCGACCAAGGCCGCCCTCGAGATCCTGCTGGGGCGGCCGTGCTACCACATGTTCGAGGCCCTGGCGCACCTCGAGCACCACCCCGCCTGGCTGGCGGCCGCCGACGGCGACCCCTCCCGGCTGCCCGACGTGCTGGCCCCCTACGGAGCCACCGTCGACTGGCCCGGGTGCTCCCTGTGGCGCGAGCTGATGGAGGTCCATCCCGACGCCCGGGTGCTGCTGACCGTCCGGCCCCGCGAGCGGTGGTGGAGCTCCTACCGCGACACCATCCACGCGCTGATGCGACAACCACCCCTCGACCCCGCCGAGGTCGGCCCGGAGCTGGCGGGCCTGGACCACTTCGGCCGGGTGCTCACCACGCGCTCGTTCCCGGCGCCGTACGCCGACCAGGCTCCCGACCACCTCATGGCCGCCTACGAGCGCCACAACCGGGAGGTGGTCGAGGGGGTGCCCGCCGACCGGCTGCTGGTCTACGACATCACCGAGGGGTGGGAGCCGCTGTGCGACTTCCTGGGGGTGCCGGTCCCGGACCGGCCCGTCCCGAACCTCAACGACCGGCAGGCGTTCCGGGACCTCTTCGGGCTCGGGCAGCCGCCCCCGCCCGAGCCCACGTCGTACAGCCGGGAGCAGATCGAGGACCACTTCCGCGGCGCCCTGCCCGACACCGGGCTCTCCTGACGGGGGTGACGCGCCCGGGCGTCAGACGACGCTGAGCGGCAGCAGCGTCTGACCCGTCGGGCCGATCTGGATCTCGGTGTTCATCTCCGGGCACACGCCGCAGTCGTAGCAGGGCGTCCAGCGGCAGTCCTCGACCTCGATGTCGGCACCGTCGGCCGCGGCGAGCGCGTCCTCCCAGTCGGCCCACAGCCAGTCCTTGTCGAGGCCCGAGTCGAGGTGGTCCCAGGGCAGGACCTCGTCGTACTCGCGCTCGCGGATCGTGTACCAGTCGACGTCGACACCGGTGCCGGCGAGGCCACGCTCGGTGGCGCCCATCCAGCGGTCGTAGGAGAAGTGCTCGCTCCACCCGTCGAAGCGGCCACCGTCGCGCCAGACCTCCTCGATGACCCGGCCGACGCGGCGGTCGCCGCGGGACAGGAGTCCCTCGACGATGCCGGGCTTGCCGTCGTGGTAGCGGAAGCCGATGGCGCGGCCGTAGCGCTTGTCCTCGCGGACGGTGTCGCGCAGCTTCTTGAGGCGGCTGTCGGTGGTCTCGTGGTCGAGCTGGGCGGCCCACTGGAACGGCGTGTGCGGCTTGGGCACGAAGCCGCCGATCGACACGGTGCAGCGGATGTCGTTGTGGCCGGCGACCTCGCGGCCCTTGGCGATGACCTTCTTGGCGAGGTCGGCGACCTGGAGGACGTCCTCGTCGGTCTCGGTCGGGAGTCCGACCATGAAGTAGAGCTTCACCTGGCGCCAGCCGTGGGAGTACGCCGCCGCGACCGTGCGGATGAGGTCCTCCTCGCTGACCATCTTGTTGATGACCTTGCGCATCCGCTCGGAGCCGCCCTCGGGCGCGAACGTCAGCCCGGAGCGGCGCCCGTTGCGGGAGAACTCGTTGGCCAGGGTGATGTTGAAGGCGTCGACGCGGGTCGAGGGCAGCGACAGGGAGACGTTGGAGCCCTCGTAGCGGTCGGCCAGGCCCTTGGCGACCTCGCCGATCTCGGTGTGGTCGGCGCTGGAGAGCGACAGGAGGCCGACCTCCTCGAAGCCGGACTTGCGGATGCCGTTCTCGACCATGTCGCCGATGGTCTTGATGGACCGCTCGCGCACGGGACGGGTGATCATGCCGGCCTGGCAGAAGCGGCAGCCGCGCGTGCAGCCGCGGAAGATCTCGACGCTGAAGCGCTCGTGGACGGTCTCGGCGAGCGGGACCAGGGGCTTGGCCGGGTAGGGCCACGCGTCGAGGTCCATCAGCGTGTGCTTGCGGACCCGGAACGGGATGCCGGGCTTGTTGGGGACGACGGCCTCGATGGTCCCGTCGGCGGCGTAGACGACGTCGTAGAACTTGGGGACGTAGACGCCTCCGCTCACCGCGAGCCGGCGCAGCAGCTCGTCGCGACCCCCGGGCCGGCCCTCGGCCTTCCACTCGCGCACGACCTCGGAGATCGCCAGCACGACCTCCTCGCCGTCACCGAGCACGGCGGCATCGATGAAGTCGGCGATCGGCTCGGGGTTGAAGGCCGCGTGCCCGCCGGCGAGGACGATCGGCTCGTCGTCGCCGCGGTCGACCGCGTGCAGCGCGATGCCGGCGAGGTCGAGGGCGTTGAGCATGTTGGTGTAGCCGAGCTCGGTGGAGAACGACAGGCCGAGCACGTCGAAGGCGCGCACCGGGCGGTGGCTGTCGACGGTGAACTGCGGGATGTCGTGCTCCCGCATCACGGCCTCCATGTCGGGCCACACGGCGTACGTGCGCTCGGCGACGATCCAGTCGCGCTCGTTGAGGACCTCGTAGAGGATCTGGACGCCCTGGTTGGGCAGCCCGACCTCGTAGGCGTCGGGGTACATCAGGGCCCAGCGCACCGACTCGCCGTCCGGCGCGCAGTCCCACTCCTTCACCGTCGAGTTGAGCTCACCGCCGACGTACTGGATGGGCTTCTGCACCGACGGGAGACGGGACTCCAGCAGCGGGAAGACCGACGCCGGAGCGGGCACGGAGGTGGAGACGGACACGCGGGAACACCTCGAGGAGTCGGGGGAAGGGCCAGCCCTCAAGGGTACGCCGCGCGGTGCGGTGAGCGAAAAGGGACCGGTCCCCCGATTTCTGGGCGGCGCCGTGCACACTTCTCTGCGTGACGAGACGGGAGCAGCTGGTGCGCGCCGCGCTGCTCGTGCTCGTCCTCGGGGTGGTGGCGGCCCTCATCGTCGTCGACCGCCGCCGGGGTGACGACCTGCCCGAGGGCGTCGAGGTCGCCACGCCCACCCCGTCGGTGACCATCGAGACGCCGCTGCCGTCGGCCGAGGGCACCGGCAAGCCCGGCAAGCCGGGGAAGCCCGGCAAGCCCGGTACCCCGGGACCCACCGACGAGATCCCGACTCCCCCGCCCGGCATCGAGGCGATCGCCTGCCGCAAGCTCCAGGAGTCGGTCGACGTCCGGGTCGTCTCGTTCAACACCCACCGCTCCTTCGGCGGGATCGCCACCATCGCGCAGGAGATCCGCTCGCTGGACCCCGACATCGTGCTGCTCCAGGAGGTGGACCGCTTCCACGGCCGGACCGGCGGCATCGACCAGGTCGCGTACTTCGCCGACGCGCTGGGCATGCAGGGCACCTTCAGCCCCAACGTCGTCCAGGGCAGCGGGCAGTACGGCACCGCGATCCTGTCCCGCTTCGAGATCCTCGACTCGGGGCGCTTCCCGCTGCCCAACGCGGCCGGCGGCGAGCCCCGAGGCCTCCAGTGGGCCGGCCTGGAGATCGGCGGCCAGGAGGTGCGGGTCTACACCACCCACCTCCAGAACAAGCTGGTCGGGCTGCGGGAGTCCCAGGCCCGCCACGTGGCCGGCATATTGGCCGGCGAGGAGCAGCCGACCATCCTCGGCGGCGACATGAACGCCACCGCCAACACCCCGACGCTCGGCCCCCTGCTCGCCCAGCTCGTCGACGCCTGGCCGGTCGCCGGCTCCGGCCCCGAGGGCACCGGCCCCAACGGCTCGCGCATCGACTTCGTGATGGCCAGCCCGACGCTGGAGCCGCAGCGCGCCCAGGTCCTCCGCTCGGCCGTGTCCGACCACGCCCGCATCTACGTCGACTACGTGGTGCCCGCCTCGACCGACTGCCCCACGCGCCGGCGCCGGGGCTGAGGCCGGCTCAGCGGCTGGCCAGCACCCGCGGGCTCGCGAGGAACCGGGTCGGCAGCGGCGCCGAGGCCCGCAGGTGGATGTTCTGGAGCAGGCCGAGCGCGAGCATGCCCGCGAACATCGACGACCCGCCGTACGACACGAAGGGCAGCGGCACGCCGGTGACCGGCATGATGCCCAGGCACATGCCGACGTTCTGGAAGGCCTGGAAGCCGAACCAGCAGGCGATGCCGGCCGCGGCCACCCGGCCGAAGACGTCGTCGGTGTCCATCGCGATGGCCAGCGCCCGCCAGATCACGACGCCCAGCAGGACGATGAGCAGGCCGGCACCGACGAGTCCGAGCTCCTCGCCGGCCACGGTGAAGATGAAGTCGGTGTGCTGCTCGGGCACGAAGCCCGAGCGGGTCTGGGAGCCCTCGAAGAGTCCCTGGCCGAAGAGCCCACCGTTGCCGACCGCGATCCGGGCCTGCTCGGTGTTGTAGCCGGCACCGCGCGGGTCGAGCCCGGGGTTGGTGAAGGCCATGAACCGGTCGACCTGGTAGTCCTTGAGGACCCCGGCCGCCACCGCCACCGCGGCGCCGCCGACCCCGACGAGCGTGAGCCCGATGAGCCAGCGGCGGGCCGCGCCGGCCACGGCCAGCACCCCGAAGACGGTCGCGGAGAGCACCAGCATGGTGCCGAGGTCAGGCTGCAGCAGGATCAGTGCCGCCGGGACGCCGGCGATGAGCAGCATGCCCAGCACCTCGGGCGTCTTGACGCCGCGGCGCCACCGCCCCTCGCTGCGCTCGGCGACCAGCAACGCCATTCCGATCACCACCGCGAGCTTGGCGAACTCCGACGGCTGGATCGACATGCCCCCCAGCTGGAGCCACGAGCGCGAGCCGTTGATGGTGCTGCCGGCCACGAGCACGCCGAGGAGGCCGACGATCGAGCCGACGTAGACGAGCGGGGCCAGGATCCGCACCCAGCGGTGGTCGGTGGCAAGCACCATCACCATCAGCACCAGGCCGATGGCGACGTTGACGAGCTGCTTGCGCAGGTACGCCGTGGCGTCGCCGCCGGTGAGGTCCGCGCGGGTCGAGGTGGCCGACCAGACGAGCAGGGTGCCGATGGCGACCAGGCCGAGCGCCGCCCCCATGAGCAGCCAGTCCAGGCCGGGGGCGCGCAGGGCGGACCGCCCGGTGGGTGCGTGGGTGGTCCTCACGAGAGGCCTCCCGCGCCCGGCACGGCCGGCGGCAGGATGGAGCCGTCGTCGAGGAAGTTGGGGAGCTTCTTCGGGGAGACGACGCCGGGGATGGAGGCGTTGCGGGGCTTGACCGTCTCGCCGTCCACGCCGTACAGCGCCTCCCAGACCTTGCGGACGCCGTCGCCGACCGATCCCGATCCCGTGCCCGCCTGGCTCATCATCATCACCACGACGTAGTCGTCGGTGTAGGAGGCGACCCAGCCGGTCGACTGCTTGCCGTAGACCTCGGCCGAGCCCGTCTTGGAGCGCACCACGACGTCGTCGAGCGGGAAGCCGCCCATCTTCCAGGCCATCGTGCCGACCCGGGTGACGCCCTTGAGCGCCTCGTCGATGTAGTCGAGGTCCTTCTTGGGCACGTGCACCGAGCCGGTACGCCGGGGGTTGAAGCGCTGCAGCACCTCGCCGTCCGGGCTGACGAGGGCCTTGGCGATGGTCGGGGCGTAGAGCGTGCCGCCGTTGGCGATGGCCCCGTAGGCGCGCGCCAGCTGGAGCGGCGTGACGATGGTGTCGCCCTGACCGATCGCGAAGTTGGCCGCATCGCCGGCGCGGTAGGCGTAGCCGTCGATGCAGAACTCGCGGGAGAACTGGTAGACGAAGTCGCTCGTCTTGCCGTCCTGCGGCTTGTCCGCGATCCCGCAGTAGTAGTCCTTCATCGAGTCGTAGTAGTCGCGCTTCCAGTGCCGGTCAGCGATGCGGCCGGGGGCCTCACCGGGGATGTCGATGCCGGTGCGCGAGCCGAACCCGAAGGTCTTGGCCTCCTCGACGAGCGGGTCGCGCGCGTCCACGTCGGCCTCGTCGCTGCCGAACTTCTGCCAGTAGCGGTAGCCGATCTGGTAGAAGAACGTGTTGCAGGACACCTCGAGGGCCTTGGCGAAGCCGACCGCGCCGCCGATCGCGGACGACTCGTGGTTGTGGAAGACGCGGTTGCCGATCTGCACCCCCGACGGGCAGGTCAGGGTGCTGTCGGTGCGGTAGCCGTTCGTGAGCGCACCGGCGGTCATGATCGGCTTCCACGTGGAGCCGGGTGCGAACTGGCCCTGGGTGGCGCGCGAGAGCAGCGGCGTGCCGGCCTGCTCGGAGTAGAGGCGGTCCAGCTCGTCGTTGCTGATGCCGCCGACCCACACCCCCGGGTCGTACGTCGGCTGGCTGGCCATCGCGACGACGCGACCCGTCCTGGCCTCGAGCACCACGGCAGCGCCGGAGTCCGCCTCGTAGTTGCGGCCCGTCACCGGGTCGAAGGTGGCGCGCTGGACCTTGATCCGCTCGGCCAGCGCCTTCTCCACGGCGCTCTGCACCTTGGCGTCGATCGAGGTGACGAGCGTGTCGCCGGGGGTGCTCTCCACCGTCGAGTCGTCGCCGAGGACGCGGCCCATCGAGTCGACCGCGACCCGCCGGTAGCCGGGCAGGCCGCGCAGCCACTCGTCGTACTGCTTCTCGACGCCGGCACGACCCACCGAGGAACCGCCGTTGAGCGACTGGTCGTCGACGTCCTGCGCCGCGTCGTACTCGTCCTCGGTGATCGGGCTGAGGTAGCCGAGCACGTGGGCCAGGTTGACGCCGTAGGGCTTGGGGTAGGCCCGCACGCTCTGCTGCTCGGCGACCACGCCCGGGTAGTCCTCGGGCTGCTCGAGCACCCGCAGCGCGACGTCCTTGGAGACATCGGTGGCCACCGGGACGGGCTGGTAGGGCGAGCCGTTCCAGCAGGTGCCCCGGATGCTGTCCTCGTGGCCGCAGGTCACGAGGCGCTGCTCGATGCCCTCGGTGGTCTCGCCCACCACGACCGACACCCGGCGCACCAGCTCGGTGCGCTGCCGGTCGGTCATCTTGCCCATCAGGTTGCGGTCCATCGAGATGACCCACGACGTGCGGTTGGCGACGAGCGGGCGACCCTGGTCGTCCACGATGAGGCCGCGCTGCGGCTGCACCACGATGTCGCGCACCGACTGGTCGGCGGCCATCGCCTGGTAGTCGTCGCCGCCGACGACCTGGAGGTAGTAGAGCCGGACGAAGAGCGTCGCGAAGAGCGAGAAGACGAGGGCCTGCACCACCACCAGGCGCAGGCGGCTGCGCTGCGAACCGTTCACTGCGCCCATCAGGCCGACGCCCACCGGGGGTCGAGGCGCCCGAACAGCTTCATCAGCGGCGGCAGCACGAACGGGGTCAGCAGGACGTCCCAGACCACGGCGATGACGATGACCCGCAGCAGCTCCGAGACCGACCAGGCGTCGCCGAGCACGAGTCCGGTGAGCGCGAAGATCGAGGTGCCGATGAAGGACGCCGCCGCCACGGTGCCGACGACGGCCACGGCCGTGGGGCGCACGTCCTGGCGGACCCGGGCCGCGAGGAAGGCCACCACCGTCAGCGCCAGCGCCCAGCGACCGGCGACGTGGTCGGCGGGCGGGGCGAGGTCGAGGGCGACCCCGGCGGCGAAGCCGAGCAGCAGCGCGGAGGGTGCGTCGAGCGTGAGGGCCGCGGCGACCACGACGAGCAGGCACAGGTTGGGCACGATCCCCTGCCAGGCCAGGTGCGGGAAGAGCGAGACCTGGAGCACGAGGGCGACGAGGATCGCCACGAGGGCGACGAGCACGCGGAGGCGGTTCATCGCAGCGCCCCGTCCGCCTCGACCACGGCGCGGTCGCTGGTGGTGCCGGTCGGCACCATCACGCCCACGACGTCGAGGGCGGAGAAGTTGACGAACGGCTTGATCACCGCGCGCTGGGAGGTCTCGAGCAGGCTGCTGTAGACCTCGGTGACCTCGCCGATCGGTACGCCGCGCTCGTAGGGGCCGCTCGCGCTGCCCCACGTCACGACGGTGTCGTGCTCGGCGGGGACGACGGCGTTGTCGATGAGGCGCAGGTCGAGACCGCCGTCGTCGGCGAGCGAGCCGCGGCCGTGGACGAAGCCGATCTCCATGCTCGAGCCCACCCGGCCGCCGACGATCGACTCGGTGTCGGTGACGAGCAGGACGGTGGCGGTCGAGCGGGTCACCCGCAGCACCCGGCCCACCAGGCCGTCGTTGTTGACGACCGTCATGTCCGGTCCGATCCCGGCCTGGGAGCCGGCGTCGATGGTCACGGTGTTGCTGAACGACTGCGACGGGCCCACCGCGACCACGCGGGCGGGGACGAGCGCCTGGCCGAGGTCCTGGGCGGCCTGGGTCAGGCCGTCGTACGACTCGAGACGGTTGCGGTCGAAGCCGGCCGTCTCGACCTCGGTGCGGAGCGCGGAGTTCTCGGCCTCGAGGTCGCGGATCTCGTCGCTCAGCGCACCCTGGCTGCGCATCCACGAGGGCACGGAGGTGAACGGGCGCACCACGGCAGCGGTGACCGACTCGACGGGACCGAAGGCCTCGCCGACCGCGCGGCGGGCCGGCTCCATCGCCGAGTCGGAGCCCCCGTGGTAGTCGAGGGTGATCAGCGTGACGCTCGCCAGCAGCAGCGCCACGAACAGCGACCGGGGCGGCCGGTTGCGGGCGTCGAGGCGGTCCAGGCCGCGCCAGCGCCGCTCACGGGTGTCGGGCATCAGAAGCGCCTCGGGTCCGAGACGAGCACCTGCTGGAGGGCCTCGAACTCCTCGACGCACTTGCCGGCGCCGAACGCGACCGACGACAGCGGGTCCTCGGCGACGTGGACGGGCATCCCGGTCTCGTGGCGCAGCCGCTCGTCGAGACCGCGGAGCAGGGCGCCGCCACCGGTGAGCACGATGCCGCGGTCCATGATGTCGCCGGCCAGCTCGGGCGGCGTCTGGTCCAGCGTGCCGCGGACGGCGTCGATGATGTTGTGCAGCGGCTCCTCGAGGGCCTGGCGGACCTCGGCGCTGGAGACCACGACGGTGCGGGGCAGGCCCGAGACCATGTCGCGGCCGCGGATCTCCGCCTCCGGCTCGGTGGGCAGCGGGAAGGCCGACCCGAGGGTCATCTTCATCTCCTCGGCGGTGCGCTCCCCCAGCATCAGGGAGTACTCCTTCTTCATCCACGCGATGATCGCCTGGTCGAGGTCGTCACCGGCGGTGCGCACGCTCATGCTGGTGACGATGCCGCCGAGGCTGATGACCGCGACCTCGGTCGTGCCGCCGCCGACGTCGACCACCATGTTGCCGGTGGCCTCGTGGACGGGCAGCCCGGCGCCGATCGCGGCGGCCATCGGCTCCTCGACGATGTAGACCTTGCGGGCGCCGGCCTGGTAGCCGGCCTCCTTGACGGCGCGCTGCTCGACGGCGGTGATGCCGCTGGGCACGCAGATGACCATCCGCGGCTTGGCGAAGTAGCGGCGCCGGTGCACCTGCTGGATGAAGTAGCGCAGCATCTGCTCGGTCGCCTCGAAGTCGGCGATGACGCCGTCCTTGAGGGGACGGATGGCCGTGATGTTGTCGGGGGTGCGACCGATCATCCGCTTGGCCTCGTGCCCGACCGCCAGCACCTCACCGGTGCTGGCGTTCATGGCGACGACGGAGGGCTCGTCCAGGACGACGCCCCTGCCGCGGACGTAGACCAGCGTGTTGGCGGTGCCGAGGTCCACGGCCATGTCGCGGCCGATGAGACTGTGTGCCATTGCGCTGCCTCTTGTGCTCGCGTGTCGAAACACTGCGGGTCGGGGAAGGAGCCGACACCCGGGTCGCCGGCCCTCCGCTCAGGGTAAGGAGGCGACGCGCGCCATCTCGGCAGGACACGCGCGGCGTGTGTGAACCGTCCGGGTCACAGCTCGCATGTCGCCGGGCCGCCGTCCTCGACGGCCGCCCGGTCCAGGCGCAGCAGCCGCGGCACGAGCGCCCCCGCGGGGTCGCGGTACGGCGGGGCGCTCGCCTCGCTGACCGTCCAGATGCTCCTGCGGTCGACCACGAGGTCCTCCGCGCCGGGCACGAAGTCGAGCGGCGGACCGCCGGGGCGCACGACACCGCACGAGACGCGTGAGGAGACGGCCCATGCCAGACCCGCGCGGGTGAAGGCGAGCCCCTGGAGGCGGCTGGGCACCCGGGTGGAGCGGGTCATCGCCACCTGTCCCGCGCCGGCGTCGCCCTCCACGAGGGTGGTGACGCCGGTCCGCAGCAGCGACGACTCGTCGTACCAGCGGGCGCGGCCGGGACCGCTGGGCCGGTAGCCGGCGATGACGAGCTGACCACGGGTCGCCGCCATGGTCGAGCCGCGGACGCCCTCACCGAGCTGCCACACCCGCAGCACCGGGTCGGCGTCGAGGCGGTCGGGGTCCAGCAGCCAGAGCCGGGAGGTCTCGACGACCCACAGCCCGGCGTCGGTGAGCGCGGCGCCGCCGCCGTGGCGGCAGTAGGTCGTGCCGCCGGACGGGGCGCCGGGCGGGTCGAGCCGCTCCGCGAAGGCGCGGGTGTCCCCGGACGGCAGCGCGACGGCCGCGACCTGGCAGGGCTTGCTCCCGACGTCGCCGGCCCGGTGCCCCACGACGTACGCCGCCGACGCGGCGATCTCGAGGCCCTGGGGGACGAAGTCGTCGGGCAGGTCGAGCCACCACGCGTCGCAGACGGCGTCGGCGGCGCGGTAGTCCCGCAGGCTGCCGTGGGGCTCCCCCGGCTCCGGGCCGCGGACGTCGTCGTAGGCGATCCYGCAGTCCACGACCCGCGCCGTCCGGGTCGTCTCCTCCCCGGGCGGCGTGGGCGCAGAGGTGCAGGCGGTCCACACCGGTCCGGACAGCAGCAGCCCGGCGACCAGCGCGCGCCTCACGGGATCAGAGTCCCGGGAACCAGATGCCGATCTCGCGGGCGGCGGACTCGGGCGAGTCGGAGCCGTGGACGAGGTTCTGCTGGACCTTCAGGCCCCAGTCACGACCCAGGTCGCCACGGATGGTGCCGGGCGCCGCGGTCGTCGGGTCGGTCGTGCCGGCCAGCGAGCGGAAGCCCTCGATGCAGCGCTCCCCCTCGAGCACCATGGCGGCGACGGGTCCCGAGAGCATGAACTCCACCAGCGGCTCGTAGAAGGGCTTGCCCTCGTGCTCGGCGTAGTGCTCGGCGAGCAGCTCGCGGGTGGCGGGCCGCAGCTCGAGCGCGACGAGGCGGTAGCCCTTCGCCTCGACGCGACGGATCACCTCACCGGTGAGGCCACGTCGGACACCGTCCGGCTTGACGAGGACGAGAGAACGCTCAGTCATGGGCCGGAGCCTATCCGGCGGGTCGGGTCGGGGTCAGCCCGGGCTCTCGGCCGGTCGTCCGGCCCGGGAGCGGCGCTCGGGTCCGCCCGCGGAGCGGTGAGCAGGCCACATTCCGGGCCGGGGAAACGTGGTTGGGCCACCGCCACCCGGGCGCGTCGCCGGGACACGCCGGGTGGGTGGTGCGCGAGCGACATTCGCAGCCGGGAAAAGGTGGCTGGGCCACCGCTCGCCGGGGCGGGTCGCCGGCGCTCGCTCGGGGTCAGCCCGGGTTCTCGGCCCGGTACGCCGCCCAGGCCTCGGCGCGCTCGCGCTCGATCTTGCGCCCGAGGAAGTCGGCGAGCCCCCACAGGAGGGCGAAGATCCCGCCGAGGACGAACATCAGCGGGACCAGGAAGCCGATGGCGACGGCACCGACCTGGAGCACCCACCCGACGGCGTAGGCCCACGGCTTCCGGAGCATCCCCGCGAGCAGCAGGCAGGCCAGGGCCAGCCCGAGGCCGATGACGAGGGACCGACCCACCGGCACGTCGGCGATGGTGATCAGCACCGGCGTGGTGAGGCCGATGGTGATGGCCTCGAGGCAGAGCACGGCGGCACACATCCCGCGCCGCGGGGAGCGCTCGGTGTTCTGGGGGGACTGCCCGTGGGGTGCGGAGACGTCGCTCACTTGTGCCCCCGGCGCAGGAGCATGCTGCGCGCCTCCCCCACCGTGACGACCGACCCGGTGACCAGCACGGCGCCGGAGCCCAGCGGGTCGCCGAACGCCTCACCGGCCTCGGCGAGGGTCGCACCCCGCTCGATGGCGTCGGCCAGGTCCCGGACCACCGTCACCCGGTCCTCGCCGTAGATCTCGATGGCCGCCGCGGCCAGCGCGTCGGCGCTCATCGAGCGCGAGGTCGAGTTCTGGGTGCAGATGACGTGCTCGAGGTGCGGCTCGAAGGCCTCCAGCAGCCCGACGGCGTCCTTGTCGCCCATCACGGCCATGACGCCGATCAGCGGGGAGAACGTGAACGAGTCCTCGATCGCGGCCGCCGTCGCCGCCGCCCCGTGCGGGTTGTGGGCGGCGTCGAGCACGATGGTCGGGCTGCGGCGGATGATCTCCAGCCGACCCGGCGAGGTGACCTCCGCGAAGGCGGCGCGGACGAGGTCCTCGTCCAGCGGCTCGTCGCCGGCGAAGGCCTCGACCGCCGCCAGGGCCACGGCCGCGTTCTGCGCCTGGTGCGCGCCGTACAGCGGCAGGAAGACGTCGTCGTACCGGGCCCGGATGCCCTGGAGGGCGACCATCTGGCCGCCGATGGCGGGGACCCGGGACACCACGCCGAACTCCATGCCCTCGCGCGCGACGGTCGCGCCGACCTCGGTCGCGCGCTCGATGAGCAGCGCGGCCACGTCGGGCTCCTGCTGGGCGAGCACGGCGATCGAGCCGGGCTTGATGATGCCGGCCTTCTCGTCAGCGATGGCGCTCACGGAGTCGCCGAGGTACTGCGCGTGGTCGACCGCGATCGGCAGCACGACCGCCACGTCGGCGTCGGCGACGTTGGTCGCGTCCCACGTCCCGCCCATGCCGACCTCGATCACGCCGACGTCGACCGGCGCGTCGGCGAAGGCGGCGTACGCCATGCCGACCATGGTCTCGAAGAAGCTCAGCGGATGGGCCTGGTCGGCGTCCACGAGGTGGGTGTAGGCCGCCACGTCGTTGAACGCACGCACGAACTCCTCGTCGGTCAGGGTCTCCCCGTCGATGCTGATCCGCTCGCTCATCTTCTCCAGGTGCGGGCTGGTGAAGCGGCCCGTGCGCAGGTCGAGCG